>CAZNXP010000100.1:0-7127 GCA_964576955.1 uncultured Algimonas sp. | reverse complement strand
TTTCCACTCTGGCTATTTTGAGGATCACTTAGGCACAAATGGTTTCCCTGTTGATCTTGACGGTGAAGTTAACTTCGATGCTGAAATCACTTACTCCTTCCTAGAGGGTGCTGAGATTTCGGTGGGTGCTGCGAATATCTTTGACAACACGCCTGATCGTCTTGACGGCGTTCCATCTCCTGTCGGCGGAACCTCTCTTGGTTCCATCGTGGGTACGGAATTCCCATCAACCGCTCCGTTCGGGTTTAATGGTGGACAGTGGTACGTTCGCGCCCGCTATAACTTCTAGGAGTTAGACGAAATCAGATTGAAAACCCCGCCATTTCGGCGGGGTTTTTTTATGCCAGTTCCTCTTGCAAATGGGCCTTGAATTTCTGGGAGGTCCGCCGCGTCTCGACGGCCATTAGCATCTGCTCCAAATCCGCCCATATATCTTCAATACCTTCGAGGCCGATAGACAGACGGACTAAACCATCGCTAATGTCATGGGCTGCGCGCTCTTCGGGCGTATAGGTCGAATGGGTCATGCTCGCCGGGTGTTGGATAAGAGTTTCAGTATCCCCCAGCGACACTGCGCAATGTATCATCTGAGCCGCGTCAATCATCACCTGCCCCGCTGTCAACTCGCCCTTTAGTTCAAAGGCAATCATCCCGCCAAAATCAGACATTTGCTGCTTGGCCAGCGCGTGCTGCTCAAAGCTCGGTAGGCCGGGAAACCACACACGACAGGGAGCCTTCATTCTCCAGCGGATCATAGCCATGATGAATAGCTCGGGTGGCGAAACTTTGGGAACTTTTCGCTTTAGACATCTGGCGCATAGGGCTCTCCTTAGGCCCAAAGAATACACTACCCTTAGAAGCAATACTGTGTTATTCTGCCTGCATTACGTTAATTTACGGCAGTATCTGCTAAAATGGAGACATTATGGACAGAAAAGACCGACAGATCATTCGGGCTCTGCAAGAAAATGGCCGTATGACCAATCAGGAATTGGCAGATAAGGTCGGTCTGTCGCCATCGCCCTGTTTGCGCCGTCTCCGTGCCCTCGAAAAATCAGGCGTTATTTGTGGCTATAGCGTCAAAGTTGACCGCCAAGCCTACGGCCTGCCGGTCACCGTCTTTGTCCGCGTTAAATTAGACAAACATACCGAAGACACAGTCGCCAATTTCGAAGACCATGTCCGCCGCATCGACAATATTACGGAATGCCATGTGATGACGGGGCAATCCGATTATTTACTCAAAGTCGTGATTGAGGATTTAGCGAGCTATGAGATTTTCGTCCGCAAACATCTCCACTCCATCGGCGGCATCGCCTCTATCGACACGAGTTTCGCTTACGGCGAAGTTAAAAACACCGCCGTCCTGCCGCGAATAGGGTAGCGCCCTCACCTATTCCCCGGCGAATAATCTGCCGTGACCTCACCTGCGAGAACCTCCTCCAGCGACATTGCAACGCGCTTATACCCGCCGCTCGCAAACAGCTCGACCTGATCTGCGTAATGCGGCGAGCTCTCATCGAGTGTCGCGCTGCCGTAATTATGTATGCTGTCGACGGTTAAGCTCCCATCCGCTGCCCAATCTGCGACGATGATATGGGTATCGCCCGCAAAGGCATTGAGCACGCCCTCTTTGCCGACGCCGTCCCTATCCGCGTAAATCGCCCGCAGCACATCTGGGGCGCCATCCAGAGGCACGCTGACATCGCCGCGTATAATACGGCTTACCCGCCCCCATTCAGGATCAATGCGTCCAAACTCAGCTTTCAATTCAGCCGCTGTTTTAGAAAGCGCCGCTAGGGGGTCATCTGTTTCACGTTCCAAATATTCATAACCTAACACCCGCGTGCCCGTAATAACCGCCAGTGCCGTACCTCGGTTCGTTTTGGAGCTATCCCCATCCCAATTGCGCAAAATCTCCTGCGCCTCTTGCACGAGCTTTTCATCCGACTTTGTAGTGACAAGCTCAACGACGAGTTTCATCAAATCACTTTCGGGAGCATATCTTGTATCTGAGCGGTAGCGCAGCAGCTCCTCACGGCTAATCGCTTCATCAGGCCCTAAGAGCGATAACGCCCGCCTCGACCGATTGGTGACGCGGTCTTCAAGACCGAAAGTTTTAGAGTAATCAGCGCGGTTATTATTACAGGCCGCATCCGTAATATTAAACGGCGTGGCATTGGCGGAGAACAGCCAGCCACAAGGCGGATTCCAAATTTGCGGTAAATCACTCACGGGCCGGAAATTTTGCCAGATTAATTCAGACCGGTCGCCCGGCAAAATCTCTTTCCATTGCGGGCCTTCAATACGGCGCGGCATACGCGCATTATAGACGGCCCCGATATTCCCCTCTCGGTCACCGTAAACAATATTAAATGAGAGCACGCCTTGGCTCTCTAAGGCTGCGCGCCATTCTTCCATATTCTCGGCTTTATTCATCGCAAGCCATTGATCCAGAGCCCCTAACCCGCCCGGCTGTAATGTGCTCAGTCCCGCAAAGCGAACGGCATAATGTCCCGTCGGCGTCGACAAAACAGGCCCATGTTTAGACCACAAGACATCGCGCTTTATCGGCAGGGAAAACGGTCCGAATAGTTTCATGCGAAACTCAGATGTCGTGCGTTCAAAATCAATGAGCTTCCCATCGAGCTTATATTGCTTTGGTTTTTTGAAATTATCGACATCCAGCGCATAGACATCGACCAAATCAGGTAGATTGACCGTATGGGTCCAGCCGAGGTTGGGCGTAATGCCCTGCGCCATAATCGGAACGCCGGGGAATGTACCGCCCAGCGTATTCATCCCCTCCTCGCTGACCATATGCGCCTCATACCAGGCATAAGGCCCCGCCATGGGTTGATGAGAATTTGCAATCAGCCGCGTATGGCCATCCGTGCTCCGGGACGGCGCAACGGCAAAAGCATTTGAGCCGCGAACAGCGTCGGGAATATCCAGCGAAGAGGTCCGTTCCCAAGGCGACACAGTCGGCCGCTCTTCAGCCGTAAACAGCTCTTCTAGTTCCTTATCCAAACGATAGAAAAACGGTGTCGCCCAAGCAAAGCCCGCCAAAATATCTTGCTCTGTAACAGGCAGAATATTGGGCAAGACTTCATCGGGATTATTGACGGCATAGAGATTCATCGCCGCCGCATATGCTTGCGCTATGGCTTTCGCGTCAGCGCTAACCTGCGCATCATAATGTTCCGCGACGCTTTGCCCGACTTTAAATAAATCATAGAGGTAATCCTGCGGCGCAACATCTTTACCCTTATACTCCGCGCTCTTGCCCCGCGCAGCGATAAGCGTGTCTTGAATAGTCGCCCAATCATCTTCGGCGTGGGCATAGCCAAAGCCAAAGGCAGCATCCGCATCCCGCTTGCCAAAAATATGCGGCACGCCATAGCCATCTCGAATAATACGAGCATCATAAGCATCCGCTGCATTGCGCGCCAAATCAGAATTATAATGCGGCGCAGTTGGTGTGCGCAGATAAAGGGCTGCGCCGATGAGACCGATGCCGAATACTACCGCTGTTCCGAGGAGCCATTTTTTCATAGAGATAGCTTCGAGCCCGCGCCTCAATAAATCAAGTGACGATTTTGCAGAGCTTATGTTTCAGATTTTTTCTTAAATAACTTCGGCTTGAACACGGTAAAATACCCAATCAGGGAAAAGAAAAATCCGAGAAAGAGGCTTCCGGATTTAGCCTTGGGGTGCACGCTATTTATCACCGCCGATTGCACGGGATTCTTCGGGTTCACAAAAATCGGATATTGCCCGCCATCCTGCTTAGACAGTAAAAGACCCTGCACAATTTCATTCGTGCCTTCAAAATCAGGACTCACCTTATCATGCAGCCGATATCGGGTGCCTTTATAAGTGCTACCCTCCCACTCAAAAAGATAGGACACATCGATAGTAAAGGTTTTACCGCCTTTATCATTTGTGTGTGTCGCAAGCCCAGCACTCTCCACACTAGCGAGATGCGGCACCCAATTTTTCATCCCGCTTTCGTCAATCGAAATTTTCACAACATGGGCGAAGGCGCCCAAGCCAATGAGCAACATGAGAATCCCAATCAAATTGCCCGCTTTCTTGGACTTTAGGAGTTTCATACTCTGTCTGGGACTCAATCGCATGGCTCAATCCTATCTCTCACAGAGAAAAATCAATCAAGTCATCGGCTGCAATCCATACAGCCGCGCTTCATATTCGCTGCCGTAAACATCACGAGCCGTTTGAAAGCCTGCCTCTCGCTTGCTATGAACACTCAAAATTTAGGAGATACCCATGACACAAGACGTCACAGCCTCAGCTCAAGCCCTACTCGATCAAATCCTCGGGGCGGGACAAGACCTTGTAAAAAAGGCTAAAGCCACTGACACTACAAAGCTGACGGCCAAAGGCGCAGAGCTCACAGCCAAAGGCAAATACCTGTTCAAACAAGGCGAAGATGCGCTCGCGGGCAAACTCGGCATCGGGGATGATGCCGAATCTCGCAAGAAATTACGCATAGGCTCCGCGGCCGCCGCAGGAGCACTCGCCCTCATTCTCAGAAATCGATCAAACCGCAAACTCGCCGTTCTCGGCGGATTAGGCGGTCTCGGTTATGTTGCTTATAAAGCGCAGCAAGCGGGAAAACTGCCTAAATCCATGAATCAAGTCATGGCGCTCATTAATAAACAAGCCCAACCCAACCGCACCGAAGCGCTCCTTGTCGCGATGGTGTCCGCCGCAAAAGCGGACGGCGATGTGTCCGCCGATGAAATGGCGCTGCTTGACGCTCTTGAAGGCGTCGCGACAGAAGATGTCCAAGCTGTCCTCGCCAATGATGCAGACCCTAAAGCCGTCGCCGCTTTCGCGAAGAATAATCAAATGGCGCTTGAAATTTACGGCGCCTCTTGCCGCGTCGCCAATGGATTAAATCCCCGCGAAAGAAATTATCTCGACCAGCTTGCTATGGAACTTCGCCTCGACCCTGACACGGCCGCACGGGTGGAAACGGAAGTTCGGACGGGTAGTGTTTAAGACCCGCTATAAAACTCTAATCATGGCCGCCATTGTCGCATTGGCGGCCTGTGCTGAGACCCCGGCGAAAATTCAAAATCAGCCGCACCTCCCTCCGCCTGACTTCTCCGCAATCGATAGGTCAGAAAAGACGCGTTATTGCGGCGTACGGCAAGTGGGCGGCGCTGATATTTGCGAGACGGGTGAATTTTGCCGCCGCACTATCGGCGATATGTGCGGGGCCGCAGATGCCCCTGGCATTTGCTCTCCTATTCCCGAAGCTTGCACACGGCAATATGATCCCATTTGCGGCTGCGACGGACAAACCTATAGCAATGAATGCGTTGCAAACTCCAATGGCATCAGCGCTTCATATGCGGGCGAGTGCCAGCCGTAAATCCATATATCAATTCAACGTAAATTGACGTTTCACTTCCGCTGGAACCTGTTAAACACACCTCATGTTTCATCATTTTTTCTCAGAACTGCGACGCGCCCGTGTTCCCGTTTCTATTCGGGAATATTTGACGCTGCTCGAAGGCGTAGAGAAAGACGTGCCGAATGAGAGCCTCGACGGGTTTTATTACCTCTCCCGCACGGCTTTAGTAAAAGACGAGCGGGATCTTGATAAGTTTGACCAAGTCTTCAGCCATGTCTTTCGCGGCGTCGATTATCTCGGCGATATTTTCGGTGCAGATGAAGCTGAAATCCCCGCGGATTGGCTCAAGAAAATGGCAGAACTTCATCTCTCTCCAGAGGAAATGGCAGAGATCGAAGCCTTGGGTGATTTTGACAAGATCATGGAAGCCCTGAAAGAGCGGCTGGAAAATCAAGATAAGCGCCATCAGGGCGGAAATAAAAATATTGGCACGGCAGGCCGTTCTCCTTTCGGCGCTTATGGCTATAATCCTGAAGGCGTGCGTATCGGCCAGAAGGAAGGCCGTCACGGTAAAGCCGTTAAAGTCTGGGACAAACGCGTTTTCAAAAACCTCGATGGCGACAAAGAAATCGGCACGCGAAACATCAAAGTCGCCCTGCGCCGATTGCGAAAATTCGCCCGCGACGGCGCCGCCGATGAGCTAGACTTGGACGGCACCATTAAGGGCACCGCTAAACAAGGCTGGCTCGATATTAAGATGCGGCCCGAGCGCAGAAATGCCGTCAAAGTCATGGCATTTTTCGACATTGGCGGTTCTATGGACGGGCATATCAAACAAGTCGAAGAGCTCTTCTCCGCGGCCCGCAGCGAGTTTAAACGGCTCGAATATTTCTACTTCCATAACTGCCTCTATGAGCAGGTCTGGAAAGATAATGTGCGCCGCATGAGCGAAGTCACCCCGACATGGGATGTGTTTCATAAATTCGGCAGCGACCACCGCGTCGTCATGGTCGGAGACGCCGCCATGAGCCCCTATGAAATCGCCATGCGCGGCGGCTCCGTTGAACATTGGAACGAGGAGCCCGGCGCAGTTTGGCTCAAGCGATTAGTCGAAATTTACCCGCATCTCGTCTGGATAAACCCAACTGAAGAAAAATACTGGGCCTATTCCCAATCCACAAAAATGATTCAGGAAATTATCGGCGAAGACCGCATGTTCCCGATGACATTAACGGGCCTCGAGTCCGCCATGAAAGAATTAGCGCGGTAGCGCCCACACATCCTTCTCAAAATTGGAGACATCATGAAACATCATCTTATTTTAGGCGCGGCCCTCTTGGCATTAAGCGCCTGCTCAGCCCCAACTTCGGCGCCTGTCCCGGACACGGAGTCTGCAGCAAGTATTCTGGACTCGATTACGCCTGACACAGATTTGGAAACACTGCTACAACTCGAGAAAGAATTTAAAGCAAAACTTGAAGCTGAAGCAAAAGCCTTTAACGACACAGCAAAGCAAGGCAGTAAAT
The DNA here is from genome assembly GCA_964576955.1 of uncultured Algimonas sp. Lineage (GTDB taxonomy): Bacteria > Pseudomonadota > Alphaproteobacteria > Caulobacterales > Maricaulaceae > Litorimonas. Next base: position 215 of record CAZNXP010000100.1, on the reverse strand, counting down.
TAACCTCAGCCATTGGCGCGGCCTATCTCAAAAATAACGCTGGCTTAGAAGGCGTTGTTACGTCAGAATCTGGCCTTCAGTATAAAGTTGTTCAAGCTGGCATAGACAATGGGGCCGCAGCTGCACCTGGACAGGGCATCGCCGCCAATTACCACGGCTTTTTTATTAATGGCGACGTCTTTGATAGCTCTTATAACCGAGGGCAGCCTCTCGAA
>CAZNXP010000099.1:0-7130 GCA_964576955.1 uncultured Algimonas sp. | reverse complement strand
AGGCATGAGAAATGGCAAGAACGACCTATTCTCATTGTTCAATCTGTTCCGGGCAAGACACCCAAAGAAGATGAAATCAAAGACTGTATCGCGGCCAAATGTGCAAAATGGTGGATGCCAGATGCGATTATCTTTGTCGATGAGCTGCCTCTTGGTGCTACGGGGAAAATTTTAAAGCGTGAGCTGAAAGCACAATATAAAGATTTTGATCTTGAAACTGCGTCTTAGCTATGACTTCCCCTCTCCAACTTCAAATAATTTGCCGCGTTCCGTAATGAGTATGACGCAGAGACTGGCAATACCTAAGATAATATAAGCAATCAAAAGCGGCCGAACGGTTCCGTCAAAACTCCGCGCCACTAAAAATCCAATGAATCCGGATAATACCAGCGTCATAAAGCCATAAACGGCATTGGCCGTCCCGGCGATATGACCCATATATTCGAGTGCAAGGCTAGAAAAATTCGCGCCCATCATTCCAAAACATCCAAAAGTGAAAATGAAGAGGATATAAAATACCCAAAAATTCTGTCCTATAAACTGCATATAAAACCAATTGATTAGGGATAGGGCGATGAAAATCAAAACGACAGCATGGCTTATCCGCCGCATCCCAAATCGCCCGACAAAGCGGCTATTTGAAAAATTCATAATGGCCAAAAGTCCTGCAATGCCTGCAAAATAGAGATAGAACTTATCACCCCGCGCAAAGACTTCATCGAAAACTTGTTCACTTGACCCGAGAAAGGCGAATAGGCTTCCAAAAATAATGCCACTTGCCAGCATATAACCCACTGTAATTCGGTGAGTGAACACCATTTTAAAGGCTTCAATAATCTTCTTGGCAGAGATTGGACGTCTATCACTTTCTTTTAGTGTTGCTGGTAATCGAAACTGAACCCAGATGAACACGGGGATGGGAAGCATTGCTAGAAATCCAAAAATCCATTTCCAACCTGCAATCGCCATAATTGCGGTTCCAAAGGTTGGTGCCAATATTGGAACAATCATAAAGACCGTATAAACGAGCGAGAGAATACTCGCCATCGGGCGTCCTTTCGTGAGGTCGCGTATAATAGCACCCGCAGAGACGCGCGTTCCTGCGCAACAAATGCCTTGCGCTATTCGAAAGGCCAGCAGGCTCCCAAAACTAGGCGCAAACATACAGGCAAGGCTCGTCAAAAAATATCCAATTAAAGAAACTTGCAATAATATCTTTCGGCCAAATCGATCTGAAATTGGACCAAAGATAAGCTGTGGAGCGCCAAAGCCTAAAACATAGGCGAAGACGATAAGTTGCTGATCATTTGAGTTTTGGACAGTGTATTGGTTAGCAATAATCTCCAAAGCTGGGAGCATGATATCAACGCCCATAGCTTGAAGTCCCCAAATTGCAGCCATCAGAGTAACAAACTCCCATCTAGGGATGGGGAGTTCTGGACTTTCTGGTGTTGGGAATCGCTTATTGCGCACATCTATCTCCTGAGCGCGCTATGCGCCCGAGAAGAATCCGATTCAACTGGTTAGTTTAGGGGTAGAGATCTAATCCCAAACCTTCGCGATTTGCTCAAAAGTCTTCTTCTTAAGCGCATGTGCGGGGACTGTCGCATCTTTAGTTGGATGTCCGACGACCAAAAGAACCATGGGTTTTTCTGACGTGGGACGGCCGCATATATCGCGCAGGAAATTCATCGGCGCGGGCGTATGCGTCAATGTAGCAAGGCCAGCCGCATGTAGGGTCGTAATTAACATACCCATCGCGATGCCGACGCTTTCCGTGACATAGTAATGCTTCTCTCCCTCGGGGCCTTTTTTCTGGGCAAAAATTGCAATCAGCCAAGGCGCGGTTTCTAAAAAGGGTTTCGACGCATCTGTGCCCAGCGGGGCAAGCGCATCTAGCCATTCTTGAGAGGCACGCCCCGCATAAAAAGCGCGCTCTTCCTCTTCAGCGGCGAGACGAATTTTCCGTTTCATCTCAGGATTTGAAATCGCTGCGAAATGCCAAGGTTGTTGGTTCGCCCCATTAGGCGCTGTTCCTGCGGCCATAATCGCTGTCTCGATGACCTCTTGTGGGACGGGTGTATCTTCGAAATAGCGTATCGTGCGGCGCGTCGATAAAAGAGATAACATATCCGCCGCGCGTTCAGACATTTCCGCATCTGTAACCGGCGAATAGCCTTCAAGGGGAAGAAATTCCTCGCTCATATTTCTGACCAATCCAATATTACTTTACCCGCTTTGCGTGTCTCCATGAGATCAAAGGCGGCTTGCCAATCTCTTGCGGGGAAACGATGGGTTATCATGCCTGTCATATCTAACCCGCTGTCTAGCAAGGCGAGCATCTTGAACCAAGTTTCATACATTTGACGGCCATAAATCCCCTTAACAGTGAGAGCTTTACCCACAATTTTACCGAGGTCCACAGGATAAGGTGTCGCAGGAATGCCGAGTATGGCGATATTCCCGCCCATCAACATCGTATCGAGCATTTGCTCAAAGGCAGGTTTAGCGCCGCTCATTTCGAGCCCAACATCAAAGCCTTCTTTCATGCCAATCTCTGACATGACGTCTCGCAGCTCTTCTTTCATTGTGTTGACCATGCGTGTGCGCGTGGCGAGTGTCTTGGCAAAGTCTAAGCGCCAATCTTCAATGTCGGTTAAGACGATACGGCGGGCACCCGCACGTTCAGCAACGCAAGCCGCCATGATTCCGATCGGGCCAGCGCCTGTAATGAGCACATCTTCTCCGACTAAATCATAAGCGAGTGCTGTATGCACAGCGTTGCCTAGCGGGTCCATAATCGCCGCAATATCGAGCGGCACGCTCTCTGGTAAGGGGATGACGTTAAATTCGGGTAGAGCCAAATATTGTGCAAAAGCGCCCGGTAAATTTACCCCAATGCCTTTTGTGTCAGGGTCGAGGTGAAAGCGCCCTGCTCGGGCATTTCGTGAACGCGTTCCGACCACATGGCCTTCTCCGGTTACCCGATCGCCGACTTTAACGCGTTTCACAGTAGAACCAATGGCTGCGACTGTTCCGCCATATTCATGGCCGACAACCAATGGGACAGGCACGTTTTTCTGCGCCCATTCATCCCATCCATAGATATGCATGTCTGTGCCGCAAATGGCCGTACGTTCAATTTTTATCAGAACTTCATCAGGCGCAATTTCTGGCACAGGTACATGCTGCAGCCAAAGCCCTTTCTCGGCTTTTGCTTTCACGAGAGCTTTCATTGTTTTCGTCATGAAATCACCCCTAACTCACGGCCGACTTTGGTGAAAGCGGTTATGGCTTTCTCAATATGCTCGGACGTATGCGCGGCACTCATTTGCGTGCGAATGCGGGCTTGGCCTTTTGCGACGACTGGGAAGAAAAAGCCGATAACATAAATGCCTTCATCCAGTAATTTAGATGACATTTCCTGGGCGAGCTTGGCATCGCCCAACATCACAGGAATAATCGGGTGCTCGCCGGGTTTCAAAGTAAAACCAGCGGCATCCATGCCTGCTCGAAATTGTTTGGCATTTGCCGTTATACGTGCACGTAGATCATTTCCGTTTTTCGCAATTTCAATCGCTTTTAAGCTCGCCCCAACAAGAGGCGGTGCCAGACTGTTTGAAAACAAATAAGGCCGTGAGCGTTGTCGTAATATATCAACAACTTCTTGGCGGGCGCAGGTAAAACCGCCCATCGCGCCGCCAAGGGCTTTTCCAAGTGTGCCCGTTAGAATATCGACACGGCCTTCAACGCCGCAATATTCCGCAGAGCCTCGCCCGCCTGCTCCAAGAAATCCTGTCGCATGGCAATCATCCACCATCAGCAAGGCGTCATATTTATCCTTAAGATCGCAGATGCTTTTCAAATCCGCGATTATGCCGTCCATTGAAAACACGCCGTCAGTTGCAATCATAATGCGGCGCGCACCCGCGTTTTTGGCCTCAATAAGTTTAGCTTCTAGGTCCGCCATATCATTATTCGCATAACGAAAGCGCTTGGCTTTGCAGAGCCGGATGCCGTCAATAATAGACGCATGGTTCAGGGAGTCCGAGATTATGGCATCTTCGGCCTCAAGTAGCGGCTCAAACACACCGCCATTCGCATCAAAACAGGCCGCATAAAGAATGCTGTCGTCAAAGCCTAACCATGACGCTAGCGATTGCTCTAGCTCTCTATGTTGTCCTTGCGTGCCGCAAATAAAGCGCACAGAAGCCATGCCAAACCCATGCTCATCCAAGGCCGTTTTAGCGGCTTCAACCAAGGCGGGGCTATCCGCCAGACCGAGATAATTATTCGCGCAGAAGTTCAGGACATTTTCGCCGCCGACAGTGATGGCAGCATCTTGTTCGCCCGTGATGAGGCGTTCTGTCTTGTACAGGCCCTCCTCTCGGATTTCATCCAAGGTTTGAGAGAGCTCAGCGTAGAATCTGCTGGACATATAATACTCCGTGCTTTTGGCCTTAATGCGCGCTATTTATCAAAACGTCACGCCCATAAAGGCTGAAATGACGCATATTTCTTTCGAGGGCAAAGCCTATGGCACAAGACGATTGCTCTATGGACCGCTTATTAGAGCGCATTCGAGCCTGTACGGCTTGCGCGCAATCCGCGCCGTCGATTCCTGTGACGCCGAGACCTGTCATTCAAGCCAACCAATATTCGAAAATCCGTATCATTGGCCAAGCCCCCGGAACCCGTGTGCATGAAAGCGGCCTGCCCTTCACAGACCCATCTGGGGACAGGCTTCGCAATTGGATGGGGTTGAGTTCGGAAGAGTTTTACAATCCCGACCTCATAGCCATTACGCCAATGGGCTTTTGCTTTCCGGGGCAAGACGCGAGAGGAAGCGACCTGCCGCCCCGCAAAGAATGCGGTCCTCTCTGGCAAACTTCACTCGATGAGGCTCTAACGAATGTCGAGCTCACCCTCATTATTGGGATGTATGCGGTAAAATGGCATTTGGGCAACAGCGCCAAGCGAAACCTAACGGAAACGGTTAAGGCGTGGCAGAGCTACGGCCCTGATATTATTCCGCTGCCGCATCCGAGTTGGCGCAATAATGTTTGGATAAAGCGGCATGATTGGTTTCCTGATGTTTTGCAGAGCTTAAAGGTCCGGGTGAATGACATCATCCGCAGCTAAAATGCGGAACCGCGTTTTGGATTGCGCGCCTGAGGCGTCAACCACTTTCATTTCATAAAAACCGGGAGACGGCGCGGTGAAACGATAGCCATTGCGCCCTCGGGTTATGGGGGTTGAGTCCACATAGACTCGTGTGTCATTCCCATTCGCCTGCACAAGCAAGTCTACAGCTTCGCTAGGGTCTTCAAACTTTGAAACAATGATCTCCGTGTCTTCTAATGGGAATAAGATGACGGGCGCTATATCTTCGGCAGACTTCAGGCGGTTATTCATCGCGCCCTGAATTATGCTAGAGGTTTGTTTTCTCTTCACAGGCAACGTGTCGGCGATTTTGAAGAGCAAAGGGGCTGCCGCTTCACGACCTGTGACGCCTGGACGCGGACCCCCATCAGGACGGCCAACCCAGACGACAATGACATAATCCCCGGAAATGCCAGCAGCCCAGCTATCGCGAAACCCATATGAGGTTCCTGTTTTATAGGCGACCTCAGGAATATCTCGTCCCAAATGGGACGGCATGACGCCCTTAGGTCTGGGGGCGGCGGCCATGACTTGGTGAAGGGTTTTAGCCGTATCCGCTTGAAGCAATTCAAATGCGCTGTGAGAATAGTCATCCTCTTGCGTCCAAGATAAGGGGGCTGCCATACCGTCATTAGCAATCGCCGTATAAAGCAATGCTAAGTCTGTAGCGCGGAGTCCTGTCCCGCCTAAGGCTAGGGCCAAGCCTGCTGTTGCATCATCCCTATCAGGCCCCGACTGCCGAGGCCGCGCGCCTGAGGCCCGTAATGTGGCATCTAAACGCCGTCCGCCAACATAATCTAATACGCCGACCGCTGGGATGTTGAGACTATGTTGTAGGGCCTGCGAGACTGTGACTTCGCCATGGTAACTCCGGTCAAAATTCTCTGGCCTATAGGCCCCGAACCGGCTGGGTGCATCGCGCAATTTTGTATTGGCCCCAATCAACCCATCATCAATTCCAAGGCCATAGACGAAAGGTTTCAGCGTAGAGCCTGGAGAGCGAATGGCCGCGGTCATATCTATCCATCCGCCATCATGGTCCCGCCGGCCAATCGCAGCATGAGCCCGAACTTGGCGGGTCTTCGCATGAATAAGGATGGCTGAGGCATTTACTGTTGTGGGCTGCGCCTCAACATAATCAGATAGAAGATTTTCTAAGGTGTTTTGCCGCGCGGGATGAATCCAGCTTCTGACAGTTTCACCATTTTCGCTTAGTTTTCTCGCGGTAAGCCAAGCTTGTTGAGGCAGCGCCGCTTTCTCCAAAGGAATGGCGGCTTCTTTCGCGCGCTTGGCCGATGGCGTATCAATCAGACCTCCAGCATGAAGGCGAGTTAAAATGCGGTTTCGTCCTAATTTAGCAGCCTGTGCATGACGGTCTGGACGGCGGGCTTCGGGGGCTTGGGGCAAGGCAATCAAGAGCGCGATTTCCTCATAGGACAGATATCGGGGTGATTTCCCAAAATAAAGGCGGCTTGCCGCCTCAACGCCTTCAATATTTCCGCCGTAGCTAATACGCGTAAGATATTGTTCTAAAATATCTTTCTTCGAAAAATGAAGTTCAAAACGGAGCGCTTCAAAACTTTCAATCACTTTTGACTTAAAGGTGCGAGGACGCGGCTTATATTGCCGGACAAGCTGCATCGTCAATGTGGACGCACCCGAGACAATACGGCCCTCATCTTTCCAGCTCTTAAGCGCGCGAAGAATAGCTGGACCGTCGACACCGGGATGAGCGTAAAACCGCTTATCCTCTATAAAGAGAAGCGCCTCTATAAAAGTGGGGTCAATATCTTCGAGACTGGCTTGCATGCGCCATGTCCCATCCCCGACCGTCCGCACATTTAACAAAGTGCCGTGGTGGTCCTGCAGAATTGGGGACGTCGCAAGTCTATCGGCTTTAGAGACAGGGGACTGCGCAAACCAAAACAGCAAAGCGGCTGTCAACGCCAGACACATATATCCTAGGC
>CAZNXP010000098.1:1538-7141 GCA_964576955.1 uncultured Algimonas sp. | reverse complement strand
GAGATTGAAAAACTCGCTCTCGCCGATGAAGCTGTGCAAAGATCGATAGGTGACGCAACTGTCAGGAAAATCATCATTGTCCCCGGGCGAATCGTGAATATAGTGGCCAAATGATGCGCAAATATTTGAAACAACTTTCACTCACGCTTTCTCTGATTATCGCAGGGGCGCTTGCGGGCTGTGGCTTCACGCCCCTGCACAGTACGGGCGGCGCGGCGACGTCCTTAGCCGATATTGATATTGCGCTGAATAAAGGCTCAAGCGTCGTAGATAACCAGGCCGGGTTTTTCGTGCTGCAGCGCGTGCGCGACCGCATTGGAACCGCCTCAGACGCCTCGCCCTACCGATTAGAAATCACGCCGAGATATAGGCGGCGGCGTTTAGGCCTGACCAGCGGCGATGTGGCGTCACGCTACGATATTACCGTCACGGCAAATTGGACCCTTGTGGATGCAAAAACGGGAAAAAAGTTAGAGCGCGGCAGCACGGAATCAACGGTGAGTTTCGGCGCGCCCGACGGACCTTTCGGCGTGATCACTGCGGATAATGTTGGCGTCGAACAAACCGCCAAAGAAACAGCGGATAAGCTCATCATTGATCTCGCGCGCTATTTCAGCTCCGACAAAGCCCAAGCCGTAAAATGAAGATTACCGGCGCGCGGCAAACCCGCTTTTTAGGCGCGCCGCCGCCCGACATTATTGGCGTCTTATTATTTGGACCCGACCGAGGCCGCGTAAAATCTCGCGGCGCGGCGCTGTCGAAAATCTTTGTCCCTGACATCGATCCCACATTTGGCGCGGCCTTGATTACCGCAGATGATTTGACGGGCGATCCCGCCAAACTTGCCGATGAGATGAGCGCGATGAGCCTGCTGGGCGGCGGGCGGTTGGTGCGCCTGCGGCTCGACCATGAACGCCAAGCGGCCGCCATTGCGAAATTGATTAAAACTTTCGATGCGGACCCGTCCCGCGCCGAAGCCAAACTCATCATTGAGGCGGGCGATATGACGCCGCGCTCGGCCATTCGCAAAGCCGTTGAAGCCGCTAAACATTTCGCCGCCATTGGCTGTTACGCCGCCAATGCCAATGATTTGCGCGGGCAGATTAAAGAGGGGCTTGGCGCGCATAAAATTACCATCACGCCAGAGGCGCTAGAAAATTGGCTGCCGCTGATTGAAGGCGATCATGCATTAGCCGCGGGCGAGATTGAAAAAATGGCGCTTTATAAAGGCTATGGTAAAGTGGAGGGCGCGGTGGTCAGCCTGTCTGACATTCAAGCCGTGGCAGCGGGCGGACAATCCGCCTCCATAGATACAATTGTGACCGAGGCGCTCTCGGGGCAAATAGATGCAATGGATGCGAGTTATCAAAGGGCCGTGGCGGGAAAGGTCAGTCCCATCGGCATTTTATTTGGCCTGCAACGCCAGCTCATGCGCCTAACTGAAGCCTCCATCGCCATGAATGGCGGGCTGCCCAAGGGCCAAGCCATGAAAAGCCTGCGCCCGCCGGTCTTTGCCATGCAAGAACGGGTCTTCTCGCTGCAGCTCGATATTTGGGGATTGCGCATGTTGAAGCGCAGCTTGCTGGAATGCCAAACCGCAGAGCGCGCGGCCAAAACGGCGGGCGCGCCGATTGAGTCTATCATCTCGCGCCTCCTGCTTGCGCTCGCTGGCTATGCGGCGAAGCGGAGATAGGGTCAGCGACGAGGTTCAAAGCTGCATCGAAGTATTTTTGTCCGTCACAAAATCGGTGAAAGATGAAACTGAGAAAGATAAATCCGTCACGACTGGATTTCTCTTAACTGTGGCTAAAAGCCTGCCAAACGGAACAATTGCTCGCGATCTTTGGGTGATGACGCCAGAGGGGAAAAATTTGAAGAAAATTTTAACTGATATCTCGCGTGGGCCAGAGGTTGAAAATTTTGGCGATGGCCAAATAAAACTTGTTGTCGTAACCAAATCTGTGATCGATGTTTATCCCTTTGATGTGGACACGCTTACACTTGGAAATCCGACGAAAGTGACTATTCCGTAAAGTCATAACGGGGCAGACAGAATTATGGAAAATTTAGCTGAATATTTTGAACGGGCCGTGAGCCTTTTTCCTTCGCTCATAACTTTCCTTGGCAATGCCTTTGCAGGGCTCGCCATCTTTATTTTGGGCGTCTTTGTTGGGCGCTGGGCGCGCAAGCGGATTCGTAATTCAGAGCTCGGCGGGCGGCATTTAGATGCGACCCTGAAACCCGTTCTCGCCTCCGCAATATTCTACGCCATTCTCGCCATGACACTTTATGCAGTGCTCATTAAAATTGGCGTCCCGCCCTCTTCCCTGATTGCGGCCTTTGCCACGGCGGGCCTCGCCATTGCGCTGTCGCTTAGAGACACGCTGTCCAATATTGCGGCCGGGATTATGCTCTTAGTCCTGCGGCCCTTAGCCGTCGGCGAATATGTCTGTTTAGGCGGCGATGCGGGCACGGTGACAGAGGTCGGGCTATTTGCGACGACGCTCAAAACGGGGGAAGGTCTCTTTATATATATTCCAAATTCAAATGTGTGGGACACGCGCATTGAAAACTTTGGCCGCCATAGTATTCGTAAATTCACCTTTGATATTGGCGTGAGCTATGAGACGGACCTGCCCGCCGCGCAGGCCATTATTTTAGACACGCTTTCCGCCGCGCCGGGGTTTGTTCATGATGCCAGCTCAGGCCCAGAAGCCTTTATCACGACATTTAAGCCCCATGCGATTACGGTTTCTTGCCGGGTTTGGCTGAAAAGTGAGGATTGGGCCGCGCAAAACTCGGCTCTCCGCATGCGTATTTTTGAAGCGCTCAAATCGGCAGGGATAGAGGTGCCCGCGCTTTCTACGGAATTTATGGCAACGGATTTTCTAGCGCCTGATTTAATGGCGGGGAAGATTTAGTTTCCCCTAATCTTCCTCTCTTTAATTTTCTTCTGCCTAATCTTCTTCCGGCACCTTGAAAATCACGCCGTCCAGTGGGGTTTCGTAATTATAGGAGAGGCTGGCCGTGACGCGGATGGTTTTGGAGCCGCTTAATATACTTTCGTTCAGGGCATTGCTCGCGCCAGCTTGTGTCGAAACCCCGCCTCCGCCGCCAACAGCGCCCCGGTTTTTAAGAACTCTGCGCGTTTCTTGTTTTGTGACCGCAGGAATTATGCGTTCAACAGTCCGCGCAGGCGTTTTGACAACGCGGCGAGAAATTTGTTTTGTCACGGCCGGCGTATTTCCGAAGGCCTCCTGAACGACGACTGTCTCATTAACAGTTTCAAATGTTGGAGGAATTGAAACATATTCAACGCTCGCCTCTTGTACAACAACCTGCTCCGTGACGGTTTCATAGACTGGCCCAGTAGAGCTTTGTTGGGAGACGCCAGAAAATCCGCCGCTAGTGGCGGCCCCTGTATATGATGATACGGGAGAAACAGCTAGCGCGGGCTCACCCGGACATTGCGCAGCATTGAAAACAAGAGATCCATCCCAACAAGAAACTGAAGCTTGCGGGACCGGCGGCGGCGGGGCGTAAACAGGTGCAGACCTGCGGTTTCGCGGACTGGCTTGAGAGCGAATGACGCGGTCCGCAAATGTGGTGCGCTGCTGCGGCGTCACGCTGCGGTCCCCGTGCGGACTAATGATTGTGGCCTGCGGGCCGAAACGCGAGCGGCGCGCCGTCCCCGAGACAGAAAAGCTTTCAATCGTCGTGAGTTTTGTGCCCGCAATGCGCGCAGAAATCTCTGCCTTCTCCCGCGCATTGGCAACGGCTTTTTCTGAGGCCTCTTTATAAAGCGCATCGTAATTTGAAAAATCAAAACCGAAGAGATCGACGCGCTCAACCCCCGCTTCGGTAAAGGCGCGGATATATTCCGACACCGCGCCAGACGGGCGCACCCAAGCCGTAAAGCTGATATAATTTTCAACATGTGTGACCTCGCAGATTTTCTGCGCAATGCGAGATTTCGGCGGGCGTAATTTTTGCCGCACATCTTCGCGGCGATTTAGCTCGTTTTTATTAAACCAATTATCAGAATTAATATCTGAATTTCGGCGAGAGGCATTGCGGTTATGGGCGAGGCAGTCTTCATCGCGTTTTTCCACCGCAGAAAGATTGGTGAAACTCATGTCGACAGGCTTGCCGTCGATAATCTCTTGGACGCGGTTCACGATTTCCGACGCGGCGTCCATCGCTTTATAATCGACCTTGGCCTCGGTTTTGATAAGGCCCGTCAGCACCGCAATATCGGGCACAGCGCGGACCGTGCCTGTGCCGGAGACGGCAATGGGCTTGGCTTTGAAAGGCTCAATCTTGTCTTCCGTTTGATCCTCTTTCCAATCGATATAATCTTCAATATCAGCGGCCTCTATTGTCACATCGCCGCCGCCAAAGCCGCAGCTTGAAAGCAGCAAAGCGGCAAGGCTCATTATAACTGGCTTATTCATAGATAAACTCCAGCTCGACGATGGCCGAAATCACTTGCGGGCCCGGCCGCAAATTCATTTCTGTAACGCTGCGGTCCTCTTCATCATCTTCCAAGATGCGGGCCGTCTCGCCTGCCCCGCTGGTGGAGACACGCGGCGCGGTGGCCGCTTGCTGGGTATAGGTCGGGCGGTAGCTTTGCAGATTTAACACGCCGGAGATTGACGCGCCGCCCGCCTTGGCCAGACGTTCTGCCTTATCGCGGGCATTGCTGACGGCCTGTTCGCCGGCTTGCAGCTCCACCTCTTCAATGTTGGAAATGCGGTAGCCATTCAGGCGCACCCGCACAGCGCCCGCTTCCGAGAGTTTTGAAATCACGGTCCCGGCCAGCTCCGGCGGACCGCCCGTAAACGTAAAAGTAATCGAGGCTTGCTGAGACACATCTTTACAGATTTTTTGCGGCACGCGTTTTTCGCCTTCGCGCAATGTCGAATTTGTGCGGTTCGCCTCTTGGTTAAATAAGAGGCATTCAGGGTCTTTCACGCTAGTAGTATTGACCGTGGCGAAATTAAATTCCGTCAGGCCGATACCTGCAATCGCCGGCAGTTCATCTTGGACTGTATTAATCACATCCGCGACTTCATTCATGGCGGTTATGACATCATCATCTTGTTTAATCACCGCCCCCGAGACGACAAAACTATCGGGCATGATTTCGACTTCGCCGACGCCGACGACCGAGAGAGTTTTGATATCTTTCGGGTCTATTTCTTTAGGCGCGTTGGTAAAATCACACCCCGCGAGCAAGGCCGCAGCCACAATAAAACTCGCCCCTTTAAATAATATGCTCATAGCGCTCATCCTCCCCATTGGCAGCTTTAGGTTTAGGCTTGGAGGGAGGGTGTGTCAAAAATATGGCGATACCAAACCTGGCGGCGCGGATATCTATTTAACCGCCATAGGCTTAGCCGCGTCTGTCTGGGATGAGAATAGAAAAAGCTAAGCCAGTCAGAGAAGCGTATAAAGAGTCAAAGCTGCGGATTAATCCGCTATCCAAGACCCGTGAAATCCTGCTGGAACCCGCACAGGTAAATGGATACGGCAAAGCGGCTCATCCTCTATGTTCTGCGCGTCTAAAATTATAAGCTCGCTTTTGTCGTCTTCGGGGTCAT
>CAZNXP010000098.1:0-1438 GCA_964576955.1 uncultured Algimonas sp. | reverse complement strand
GCCGTAAAAACAAGCTCCTCGCCAAATTCATAGGCATTCATCGTGTGATAAATATAGCAGGGTTCAATTTCGAACCATTTCACATCGCTCGTGCCGTTGCGCGACATAACCCCTATTCGCGCGCCGTAAGTCTCGTCATAATTTACGGGAATCCCGGGCTCGAGGAATTTCTTCATATCCCACAGCATCGGCAAATCTAAGAATATGGCGAAATTTTCTGTGATTGCAAAATCATGCACCATGGTCGCCGCTTTGACATCAATCACCTCGGATTGGACCAGCTCGCCTTCCGCAGAGACGCGGTTATAGGTCAGAAATGGCGGCATGACGCCATAGCCGAAAAATAACATCTCACCTGTCTTCGGGCAAATTTTCGGATGGGCCGTCATGTTCCGTTCGAGCTTCCCGCCGAAGTCATATGTCCCCACGGTCTCCAAATCTTTCGTGAGCTCATAGGGCGCGTGCATTTCCTGCAGCGCTAAAAACTTCCCCGCATGGCCGATAACATGTGTATTTGCGAGCGAGTTTCCGGGAATGCGCATGGCCTCTCGGGTCATGACCTCTTCTTTTAATAAAGGCGTTTGGATATAGCGATTACGGTACCAATTGGCTTTGCCATTTTGGATTTCCACGCCATGTATCATGCCCTCGCCGAGGAACCAGTCAGAACTGACAGAGACCCTCGGGTTCGCCCCGTTTCGAAAATAACGGCCATTTAATTCACGCGGAATTTTCCCCGTAACTTTTAAGTCCGTTGTCGTAATCTCCTCCGCGACCGGCGCAAAGTTCCCTTGCATCCAGAAAGGTGGGTCTATCTTTGTTTGATCGCCCATATTTATTTTCCTCTAACATTCCACAGCGGCTTCACATAAAAACAGACTCGCAGGGGAGAGAAACAGACAATGTCTGTTTCTAGAAATTATTAAGCAAGAAGGCGTTTCTGATCTAGAACTTCACGCCCGTACGCACATAGAAAACACGTCCGCGCGGATCATGCACCCGAGCTGCAAATGGGAAAGCATTCGCCGTAAGGGCCAATGGGGGATCTTCGTTGAATATGTTTGTTGCACCAATGGTAATAGTAGGATCCACATCCTTACCCGCCAGATTAAAGGAAGGAATATTGAACGCCACCTGTCCATCAACTGTGAAATAGTCGTCAATTAACATATCTGCAACTTCTACCGAACCATCATTTCCAATCAGGTCATCATTTGTGAAGGAATCAATATAACGTCCCGTCACAGACGCTCTTGCAATATCATGGCTCACAAGAAGCGTTGCATTCCCACGCCACTCAGGTGTAGGGGCACCAACATTTCCTCGGTTTCGCTCGCCAGCTGCATCTATAACAGGTCCATCTACAGTTTCTTGAAGATCATAGCTGTCAATGTAAGTAGCTTCGACATTTATACCCCAATCAATGTCAGTGTTAGGA
>CAZNXP010000097.1:0-7143 GCA_964576955.1 uncultured Algimonas sp. | reverse complement strand
GGGCGTAACATGCCTTCATTCCCGAACAGCTCGAACAGATGCGCCACGGCCCGCGTGATAGGGTCTTCGGGATAGAGGGGTTCATGGCTGAGACCTTCGGATTCCAAATAATCCAGAATATCCGTGCCGTCTTGAATGATATCGCCTGTGGGCGTCTCAATCACCGGCATGATAAGGCGGTTAATATGGGGCATAACCCGGCCCGTATAATCAGGGTGCCCCGCCCCGCGTTCCGTCACGGCAATGCGGTTACGGCGCATAAATGCGCGCGCCTTGCCCGTATAAAGCGAGGCCTGCATGCCATAGAGAATGATGTTTTTATCGGGCATTTTTGTCTCCATCGATGCCGTTAGTCACCCTGCCTGACAAGTCTTTAGACAGATTACAAATAACGAAACTGAAAACTGGCCAAACTCAAATAAAATCATCGAAATTTGGTTTGGCGAGACGCTTGCCAAATTCTCTCATTCCACCTGGCCAATTATTTGGTATTTTTTCGCCGTGTTTGTACCAGCTCTTATCAATCTTAGCCCACGCCAAAGTGGATAAACGGCGTTGCATCTCATCGACATAATCTGTCTCGGCCTCTGCTTTGACTTCAATTGGCGAACCTTTGGCAGCTTTGATGAGCTGCATGATATATCTAACTTGGCGTTCAAGGAAAAAGATTATGGAGCCAGAGCCCGTATTCGTATTGGGACCATAGAGAAAAAAAAGGTTCGGGAAGCCTGCGGTCAGCGTTCCCTTATAGGCATAGGCGCCGTCTGCCCAATGGTCAGACAAGCGGGCGCCATTTCGGCCTCTTACATCCATGCCCAATAGGAATGGATTCGTATGAAAGCCCGTGGCGAAAACCACGACATCGCACTCGACCTGCGTTCCATCTAATGCGGTGATGCCATTGGCGGTCATGGCCTCAACGCCAGAGGCCACAAGCTCAACATTCTCGCGCGTCAAAGACGGGTAATACGCATCTGCAAAGAGAACACGCTTGGCCCCAATGGGATAGTCCGGCGTGAGCGTCTTACGCATCCCAGGGTCTTTAATATGTTGTCTCAGATTGGAATTGACCATGAATTTCACAATCCGCCTCGCGAGCGCTCGCCCCTCAATCGCCGGAAATAAAACATAATCGCCTGAGCAGGAATAAAGCGCGCGGTTTATTTTCATTGTGATGGGGAATTTTCGCACCACCCATTTTTCAAATTTTGTGTAACGGCGATTGCCTTTGCGAACAATCCAATTGGGCGAGCGTTGAAAAATGGTGAGGGTTTTGACCTGTTTCGCGAGCTCAGGAATGAGCTGAACCGCACTAGCAGCGGAGCCAATGACCGCGACACGCTTACCGCTTAAATCGACATCATGGTTCCATTGAGCGGCATGGAAAGATGGGCCTTTGAAACTCTCGCGGCCCGAAATGTCTGGAAAGCGGGGATGATGAAGCTGCCCTACGGCGGAGACCAAATAGCGGCAGGTGAACTCTCCCTGATTGGTTTGTACCGTCCAAGTTTCGTCGGCATCATTGAAATGCGCGGCCTCGAGTTCAGTCTTAAACTGCATATGGCGGCCCAGCTCATGCTTGGCTGCGAAGCTTTTCATATAATCCAAGATTTGCGGTTGCTTGGACCATCTATAATCCCACTCAGGGTTTAGCGCATAGGAAAAGGAATAAAGACAAGATTTCACATCACATTCTGCGCCGGGATAAGTATTCTCACGCCAGGTTCCGCCGAGACTCTCCGCTTTCTCGAGAATAAGAAAATCCTCCCGCCCCGCTTTTTTCAGATCATGGGCCATCGCCATACCGCCAAAACCTGCGCCGATTATTATCGTCTCATAGTGATCTGGCATGGCAAAGCTCCCCGCCCCTTAATGTAAGACGTTGATAGGGTAGTAATATATGATAGCCTTGTGTCTAGAATTAAGCGCGAGAGCTTCAAGGTAGTTTATGGCCATTCCCTATAATTTCGATGCAACGCGGCTTCCGTCCCCTCACCTCACGCCCGAACATGAGGCATGGCGGGATACGGTCCGCGCTTTTGTCGAGAAGGAAATCTCGCCTTTCGTCAATGATTGGGATGAAGCGGGTGAATTTCCGCGCGGCTTACATCAAAAAGCCGCCGCTATTGGGATTAACGACATTGGCTTTCCGCAAGACTATGGCGGAACCGGCGACGACACCGATATTTTTCATTCTATCATCACCTCGGAGGAATTAGCCCGCGCTGGCTCTGGCGGGTTAATCGCGGGGCTGATGACGCACGGCATTGGGCTGCCGCCCATTCTCGCCCTTGGGTCTGAGGAGATGAAAGCGCGTATCGCGCCGGATGTCATCGCGGGTGAGAAACTTATCTCCCTTTGCATTACCGAGCCTTCGGGCGGCTCTGACGTTGCAAATCTAAAAACCAAAGCCCGCCGCGACGGCAGCGACTATATCGTCTCGGGCGAGAAGACCTATATCACCACGGGGTGCCGCGCAGATTATCTAACAGTCGCGGTGCGGACAGGCGGCGACGGCGCGGGCGGCGTGTCGCTCTTGCTCATTGACGCCAATAGTCCCGGCATTACGCGGACACCACTCAAGAAAATGGGCTGGTGGATGTCGGATACGGCTTCCATCCATTTTGACGAGGTACGCGTGCCTGCGGAAAATCTCATCGGACATGAAAACGCAGGGTTTTTTGGCATTATGTCTAACTTTAACGCCGAGCGTATCGGCATGGCGGCCCAAGCGCTCGCCTTCTCCCGTGTTTGTATTGAAGACGCTGCGGCTTGGGCCGTAGAGCGGCAGTCCTTTAAGAAGCCTCTCATCAAACATCAGGTTATACGGCATAAATTCGCTGAAATGACGCGGCGCGTGATGGCGGGCCAAGCCTTCCTTGATAATTGCGCCTGGCGGGTTAGAAATGGCGAAACGCCTATCGCTGAGCTGAGCTTGCTCAAAGTCGAAGCCACGAGGTGCATGGAATATTGCGCGCGAGAATCTATGCAAATTCTGGGCGGGGCTGGCTTTATCCGCGGGCAGCGGATTGAACGTATTTACCGCGAGGTCCGCGTCATGGCCATTGGCGGCGGATCTGAGGAAATTATGCTAGATTTAGCCGCGCGGCAAATGGGGTAATTAAAAGCGAATCCTCGGCTGTATTTAAGGCAAACACTAAATAAATCACGACCGTACAAGAATATGTGAGGTAACGTTCTTTAATTGTGATAAGCTTCGTGCGGAAAACTCTCTACTAGAATTCTCAGACACTTTCGATTGGGCAACGCCGACGGACTCAAGTTTGCCGATGTTCGAATGTCACTTAAATAAGATTTTGGAGAGAGAATACGAATGCGCACCTTATTGAAAAAACTTCCCATAGTTGGTTTACTTTTGCTTGTCCCCTCCCACGCTTTTGCCGGCGCTTGGACAGCGGAAAAAGGCACAAATTATCTGAAAGGTGCCATCAATTATTTTGATACAAGCAGTCGTTTTGGAGACGAAGGTGTCTTTGAAAATTTCAGCAACACTAATTTCAATGTGTATTGGGAACATGGGGTTCGGGACGACCTCACCTTTTTCGCGACAGGGTCGCTGACAGATATAGAAAACCGGTCCAACGGCGTAGAAACATCTGAAACGGGCGTTGGCGATATTGATTTAGGATTAAAATACCGCCTGATAAACGGACCCGTTATCGTCTCCGTGCAAGGGCTCTTCAAAGCTCCATATCTCTATGATCAAGATTCTGAATTGCCACTGGGTAATGGCCAAGAAGACTTTGAAGGAAAAGTTCTTTTCGGGAAATCTTTTGGCGATTTAGGCTATGGCGGTTTGGAACTTGGCTACCGCGTGAGGACAGAAAATCCCGTGGATGAGTTCAGATTTTTGGTAGAATATGGCTTTGACGTCAGTGACAAAGTCTATTTGCGCACGAAGTTAGACGGAATTCATGCAGCCGGAAGCTCTGACATTTTAGACTCTACCGACGCGGTTGATACCGATAGCCCATTCTTCGTAGAATCGACACTAAACCCACAACTTCCTCTCGAATTTGATCTAGGTCGTCTCGAATATACTGCTGGCTATAAGCTTTCAGATAAATTCGCTGCAGAAATTACGGGAACAACGGCAATTTATGGTGATAATACGTTGAGCGGGACAAATATTCAATTCGCTATCGTTTCCCAATTTTAAAAACCGGCTTTTATGGCACTTTCTGCAATAATAATCCTTGCGATACATTATCTGCTTGTCTCTATCCTATGCGTATATGGTGCCCACCGTATATATCATAGCCTAGCAGCCCGGCGGCTCATGCGGGACGTGACCGGGAGGCGTCTATCTACCCAGATATCTTCTCAGGCACCTCTGACGAGCTTCCCGAGGGTGACCATACAAATACCACTCTATAATGAGAAATTTGTTGTCGCCCGAATCATAGATCGTGTTGCAGCGATTGATTACCCAAAAGACCGTTTACAGATTCAAGTCATTGACGATTCCACAGATGAGAGCGTGCAAATCGCTGCACAGCGTGTGGCCTTTCATAAAGCAAATGGATTTGACATTGACCATGTACGCCGCAGCAATCGTGTCGGCTATAAAGCCGGCGCACTTGCCGATGCAATGGACGCAGTGACGGGAGAATTTATCGCGATATTTGACGCGGATTTCCTGCCTGAACCTGATTTTCTCATAAAGACATTGGGACAATTCGATAGCCCCGATGTCGGACTTGTTCAAACGCGTTGGAGCTATCTGAATACGAAATCAAATATGCTGACCCAATTGCAAACCGTCATGTTGGATGCCCATTTTGGCGTTGAGCAGGTTACGCGCTTTGGCAAGGATGTCTATTTTAATTTCAATGGAACGGCAGGGATTTGGAGAAAATCGACCATCGAAGATGCCGGAGGCTGGAAATCAGATACGCTGACCGAAGACACGGATTTGAGCTACCGCGCGCAATTAAAGGGCTGGAAATTTATCTATTGCCCTGATGTCGCCTGCCCAAGCGAAATTCCTGAGACCATGCGGGCCTTTAAAATCCAACAGCATCGTTGGGCGAAGGGCACAATAGAGGTCATGAAGAAAATCCTGCCGACAATTTGGGCGGCGCCGATTTCGTTGCGCAAAAAATTTGAAGCAAGTTTGCACCTGACGGCGAACATCACCTATCTTTTGATGTTTATCGACAGTCTCTTTTTGCTCTTGCCAACCGTGCATATCCGTCAACAAATGGAGCCGAGCTTCCTCGCATGGCTTGACCTGCCAATTTTCGCCTTCGCGTCGCTCTCCCATGCTTATTTCTTCTTGAGCGGTCAAAAGCGCCTCTACGGCAAAGTTTTGGATAAGATATTTATCCTGCCAACCTTGCTGGCGACCTCCATTGGACTGGGCGTGAATAATGGGCGCGCCGTTATCGAAGCGCTTATTGGCTATAAAACAGGCTTTGCGAGAACGCCTAAAATTGGCGCAAAAGGAAAGCCCGTTCCGCTAAAACAAAGCTATCAGGTCAATAGTGAAAACTGGTCGACGATGTTGGAGCTTGGCCTCGCCATTTTATATACCGCCTTCTCAATATGGGCGTGTTTGCAAGCATATTGGATTGTCGTGCCGTTTCTCTCGCTCTTCGCCATCGGGTTTTTCTATACCTCCATTTTGAGCTTGAAAGAAACCTTGGCCTTAAAGGTCAAAATGCGCGCTGATTTACCGCCCAAAGCGCTCACGGCTCTCCCTGAATATCCTATGCCGGAATTGATCGAAGGCCCCCAATCCAATGCCGTTCAAGGGCTAGCCATTAGTCAGTGATGTGTTGATTGGTCGGTTAGATTCAAAAACGTCTCACCAGCTAGGTGGACTAGGGGCGCACCGTTCTATATTTCTAATTTGCGCAGTCCTTCTCTGCGTCATAAGCCTTTATAGCTTGCCCACTTTATTTCCGAATGCGATCGGGACCGCCTATATTTGCATCTATGTCGTGATGACATTTTTGTCGGTCTGGATTTGGGTTAAAGGCGGACTATCGCCTAAATCGGTTCTTTTCTTGAGCCTTGTCTGCTGCGTCTTACTCACACCGCTTTTGCCCTATACATCCAATGACGCCCATCGCTACCTCTGGGATGGCGCTGTGTTTCTATCTGGCGCAGACCCTTATATCACCGCGCCAAATGATCCGTCCGTTAGCCATCTGCGCGGCATTTGGCCCACGCCTGAAGAACATACCGATTATCCGACTCTCTATCCACCAGGGGCTTTATTTATCTTCTCGCTCTGCGCATTGGCAGGGCCGAGTTCTGCGATTTGGATCTGGAAAGGCGTAAGCTCGCTCGCTTTGGGATTAAGCCTACTCCTTGGCTATAAATTGCTGGCAGCCAAACAACTCTCGCAAAATTTCGGTCTATTTGCGCTTAGCCCGCTCTTGCTATTCGAAACGGGATTGGGCGCACATCTGGATATCATCTGCGTGCTCGGAATTATCGCGGCGCTCTGGTGCTTGCAGAAAGATAAGATAATTGCGGCAGGAATAATTATTGGCCTGACCGCGAGCGTCAAATTTTTACCCGCCGTCCTTGTCGGGCCGTTCCTCTTTTATTTAAAACCGCGTTTGGCTTTGAAGCTCTTTCTAAGCTCGGCCTTAACATGGCTCGGAGTCTATCTCCTCATGTTCGGCCTCGGCTATAAGCCCCTCGGCCTGCTACCCGTATTTTTTGAAAAATGGCGAGGCGGCGCGCCGCTTTATCCCATTTTGGAAAACCTAAAAACGATTATAGGTCTTTCCAATACTGTCTTCCTCGCGGGCCTATTTGCGCTTGCCGCGATTGGGTTTTCAATTAGTGCTTGGCTGGCCAAAGGAGGTAAAATCGAAATCGCGCTCGCTCTAACCCTCGCCGTTCCGCTCCTACTGAGCCCTGTCTTATTTCCATGGTATCTCATGAGCTTGGTTATTTTTCTGGCGCTGCGCCCAAGTTACACCCTGTTCTTGCTCATCACCTTAGCCCCATTATCCTATGTCGTCTTGAATCAATGGCTTTCAGAAAATATCTGGCAACAACCGCATTGGCCCGAGCAAGTTCTACTGGCAGGCCTCTTAGCTGGCTTAGCTCTGGATTTTTACACGCGGAAAAAAGCGCCTAATTTAGAGAAGTAAATCCGCG
>CAZNXP010000096.1:0-7270 GCA_964576955.1 uncultured Algimonas sp. | reverse complement strand
TTTCGCCGACCATGACCACATCAGGGTCTTGCCGCAAAATCGCGCGCAAGCCCGCTGCAAAGGTCATCCCGACCTTATCATTGACTTGCGTTTGGCCAATGCCGTCCAGTGCATATTCGACGGGGTCTTCAACAGTGAGCACATTTCGCGTGCCATCATTTAATCGCGACAAAGCCCCGTAAAGCGTCGTTGTCTTTCCTGACCCCGTCGGGCCCGTCACCAAGATAATGCCATTGGGCCGGGCTAGCATAGATTGGAAATCGGTGAGCATGGCCGTGTCCATACCGAGCTCTGAGAGGCCAATGCCTTGGCTGTCCTTTTCCAAAATCCGCATGACAAGGCGCTCACCGTGACGGGCTGGCAATGTCGAGACACGCACATCAATTTGGCGCTCGCCTAGATTAAAGGAAAAGCGGCCATCCTGCGGGATGCGTTTATTTGCAATATCCAGACGCGCCATAACTTTCACGCGGCTGACCAAGACAGGGGCCAAACGGGCTGGGAGAGAGAGCTTCTCTGTCAAAGACCCATCAATGCGAAAACGGACTGAGAGCCGTTCTTCATAAGGCTCAACGTGAATATCTGAGGCGCGGGAGCGTATCGCTTCTTGTAAAATGCCGTTGATCAATCGAATGACGGGCGCGTCATCGGCGTCGTCCAAAAGATCTGACGTCTTGGGCAAGCCAGAGGCGAGCTGTGATAAATCTTCAGGATCGCCAATCGCCGCATCAGCGGAGCGAGAAAGATCCGATTGCGCATAGGTTTTTGCGATAAGGCTTGTGAACGCCTCCGCACTTATTGAGGACGGACGAATGGGACGCCCAAAAACGCGCCGCGCTTCTAACAGCGCTTCGCGCGCTACGCCGGGTCGGTGCGCTAAGACGGGAACGCCGCCCTCACCTTCAGCCACAACAACGCCGTGCAAACGCGCAAAACTATAAGACAGCGGAGGTGTTGTTGTCGCAATATCGGTTTCCATAGTCTCTAACCTAACCCGTTGCGTAAGCGCTGGAAAGCGGCAGTAAATTATAATTTCGTGACATTTGAGCGATGTGGGCTTTAAAAATAATTATCGTTAATCGATATTTATTGTTGTTTTTCGATAAATTTCTGTTATGAGTCCCTCAATTACATAAAAATTTAGCGTTCGAGGGAAATGCCATGCTGTCTATAAAAAATATCTCCAAGAGTTTTGGAGACGTTCACGCCCTAAAAAACGTATCGCTTGACCTCGAGCCAGGGCTTTTCGGACTATTAGGTCCAAATGGCGCTGGTAAATCCACCCTGATGCGAACATTGGCAACTTTGCAAAAGCCGGATAGCGGCACGGTGACCTTGAACGGGAAAGATATTGTCAGCCACCCCAATGAAATGCGCAGTGTCTTAGGTTACCTACCCCAAGATTTTGGCGTTTACCCAAAGATGAGCGCAAAAGCCCTGCTCAACCATATCGCTATCCTTAAAGGCATGAACAATAAGTCGGAACGAGAGAAACAAATCCGAGCCCTGCTCGAGGGTGTTGATCTTCTCACCCATTCCTCTGCCAATGTCGCAACTTACTCCGGCGGCATGCGCCAAAGATTTGGCGTCGCGCAGGCTATGCTCGGCAATCCCCAAATCCTGATTGTTGATGAACCGACGGCGGGTCTCGACCCTTTCCAACGGCAACGTTTCTTGGACCTATTACAAGAGGCCGGAGAGGAAAAAATCATTATCCTCTCCACCCATATCATTGAAGATGTCAGAGATATGTGTCCGGATATGGCTATCATGGGTAATGGCGAAATTGTTGTCCGCGACGCGCCTGAAAATTTGATTGAAAGCGTGGAAGGGAAAGTCTGGCGAAAGAAAATCGATAAGAGCGCGTTAGAAGCTGTTAAAGCTGACCTTCCTTTCCTCTCTAGCCGATATATGATGGGCGGCGTCATTGTCTCCGTCTTGTCGGACACCAATCCTGGTGCCGGTTTTGAGAAGGATGATGTGAAGTTAGAAGATGCTTACTTTGCACATCTCAACGGATTAGTTGGCCCCGCAACAAAAACCGCTGAACTCGTCGAGGCGTAAATGTTAAAATCTCTCGTAAAATTCGAAGTTTCATACCAAACGCGTCAAGTTGGCTTTTGGATTTCATTCGCGGCCATGTTCTTATTGGGCCTCTTATTCATGTCGACTGACAGTTTTTCCGCTGGTGAAGTGGGTGAACGCATCAAAGCCAATGGGTCTTTAACAGTCGCAAATATCATAAATGGTTTGTCGCTAGGAATCGTCTTTTTTGGAACTGTCTTCACCGTTACAGGCGCAATGCGAGACGATATTCACAAATCCTTAGAAATCATTCATTCGACAGAAGTCAACACAAATGACATGATCTGGTCACGGCTTATCGGGATCGTTCTGACCGTGTTTCTCTGTATTCTTGGCCTAATTCTCGGAGCTTTTGTTGGACAATATATGTCCTGGGTGGATTCGGAATCTCTAGGGCCAGTTAATCTCCTCTATTTCCTATATCCTCTCATCTTATACGGGCTGCTAAATAGTTTTATCATCTCGACACTCTATATTTTAGTCGCGGGACTCACCCGAAATAGAACGCTCGTTTATATAAGTGCCGTCGGGTTTTTCGTTATTCTTAATGTGGTGGGTGCCCTTGGAAGCATTGAT
This sequence comes from uncultured Algimonas sp., assembly GCA_964576955.1. GTDB lineage: Bacteria > Pseudomonadota > Alphaproteobacteria > Caulobacterales > Maricaulaceae > Litorimonas. The sequence goes on along the minus strand of CAZNXP010000096.1, from coordinate 4,609 downwards.
GAGTACCGCACGCTCGCAGCCATGCTCGACCCCACTGGCGGACAAGCCCTTGCCAATGAAACGCGGTTTTGGCCACCTGTGGAAAAAAACACACGGCTTATTCCTCTGAGCGGAGATATATTGTGGAATCGCCTCTTATGGTTGGGATTATCCTGTGTTGGACTTTTCTTCGCACAGAAAAAATTCACGCGCGGCATTGCTAATCGAAAAACAAAAAAGACGAATACGAAACCCCTTGTGTTGGGTGACAGTATTCCAGAGATTCCGCATGTCTTACCCGCCTCAGCCAATGGCGCGATTGTATCACGCATTTGGACGCGGTTTAAATATGAATATATAACAACGGTACGAAGCATTCCATTTGCGATCCTATTGCTCCTCGCTATCGTGTTTTTTGTGATAACTTTCCTTATCCGCGGGCAATTAAATCCTCAACCTTTGCTGTTAACGAGCGGGCAAGTCATGTTTTTGACAATAAGTGGGTTTACTTTATTCCTCTTGTTTATGATGATTTTCTTCGGCGGGGATATTATCTGGCGCGAACGAACAGCAAAAATTACGGAATTAGTAGACAGCACCCCTGTCTCCAATTGGATTTTGCTGGCCGGTAAATGGTTAGCGTTAATCGCGATGATTTATACTGTCTTAGGACTGATGATTATCTTGTCCCTCGCGACGCAAGCCATATTTGGTGTTGGACAAGTCAGACCGATTGCGATGACCGGGCGGTTCTATGCTGGACTTGGGATGACGCTTACCTTTTGGGCTATTCTCATTATGTTTATCCAAAACTTTGTGCCGAACCGCATTGTTGGCATGATTGTCGGCGGCGGAGTTTTAGGGCTTGTCCTGTTTGCTATGCCGCTGCTGCCATTTTATCATCCTCTCATGCAGTTTGGCGGGGTTTCGCCAGGCGGCTTTTCCGAGATGAATGGCTACCGCTCGAGCGGGATTATTTCGATGTGGCGCAACCTCGTTTATTGGTTGGGGTTTGCCGGAATTATGGCAACAGCCAGTATTTGGCTCTGGCGCCGCGGAACCGAGGTGAAATTGCTAAAACGCCTCCGCGGTGTGCGCAAGCAAATCCGCTGGCCCTCTGCCCTTCTGGCGACAGTTTCAGTCGTGGCCTTCCTTGGCATGGGCGCAAATATATTCCGCGTCACAAATATTGAAAACACCTTTTATACAGACAAAAAATCTGAAAAACGCCTCGTCGAGATCGAGAAAACATTCAAACCGCTTTCAAAAGCCGCTCTGCCAAAAATCCGGTCAGTCACGGTTGATGTCGATATGCACCCGTCTCGTCAAGACGCGACATTTAAAGGTCAATATGTTATCGAAAATACGCTGGATGAGCCCGTTACGGAGCTTTGGCTTAACATGCCTATTCCGCATGAAGAGGACATTCACCGTATGGACCTTGCGCAGGCCACGCGTGTTAAATCCTCCGATTTGCTCACGAAAGCAGAGGAACTGGAATTATATATGCGCCTTTATCGTTTTGAACCTGCCTTAGCGCCAGGTGCCACGACGACATTGGATTTTGATATCTATTACCACCCGCCAAAATTTGGCGATGGTAGCCCTATCAATAAAAAGGCAAATTTTTTAAATAATCTGCGGATGCCGCAGCTTGGCATTCAATATACTGAGATGCGCAATCCTGATAAACGCCGCAAATATGGACTGGAGCCGCGTGAAAAACGGCCGGACCGCGACGATAAAGACGCGCGCAATCGTCACTTCATTTCGAATAGTTCTGACTTCGTCGACTTTAAAGCTAACTTCTGCACGGATGCGGGCCAAATTCCGATCGCGCCCGGCAAGTTAATAGGCGAAACCATTACAGAAGACGGCCGCGTCTGCCGCCAATATGAAGCGATAAATCCAATCTTGAATTTCTTCGCCTTTGTCTCGGCGCCATTTGAAGTGAAAAAAGAGGTTTGGGAAAATCCAAATGGCGAGGATGTCGACCTTGTCATTTATTATCACGACGATCATCCGTTTAACATCGATAGCATGATGGCCGCGATGCAAACCTCTATGGATGTCTACACCGAAACATTTGGTCCCTACCAATATGCGCAGGCGCGCATCATGGAAGTTCCCTATGTCCGATTTGCGCAAGCTTTCGCAGGAACAATTCCCTTTTCCGAAAATTTGGGTTTCATCAGAGACATTGAAGAAGGCGAAGATAAGGTCGACTTCATGACCTATGTCACCGCGCATGAATTTGGACATCAATGGTTCGCACATCAAATCGTACCCGCAGATACGAAAGGCTTTAATGTCCTGTCAGAAGGCCTGACTGAAAATGCCACGATGACGGCCTATGAGGAAATCAAAGGCTATCCGATGACGCGCCGTATGCGCAAAATCCGAGGCCAAGATTACTTAGCTGGACGCACATCCGATAAGAACCCAGAACAACCTTTAGCGCTGGCTGAAGAACAACAATATATGTTCTACAGCAAGGCCAGCATGGTCTTCTGGGGTCTGCGTCATCTTATGGAGCCCGGTGAAATGAATTTAGCCCTGAAAGGCTTCATTGATGAATATGGGTCCAAAGGCGCGCCTTTCCCGACAACTCTTGAGCTCATCGACGCGCTTCGAAATGCGGCGCCAGAAGAGCTACAACAATTCATCACAGACAGCTGGGATGAGATTACATTATGGGAAACAGGCTTTGGCGATGACATCAAGCTGACGACGCAATCAGGTACTTATACTGTCACGGCGACGATTAATCTGGCGAAGAAATATGCTGACCCAGATACTGGCGAGGAATCGAATGCCGAAACATTAGACGAATTTGTCGAGGTCGGATTTTATAAAGAAGACCCAAGCAATAGCTGGGAAGAAACACCTATCTTGATAAAACGTCTACGCCTGACTGAAACCGAAACTGAGGTCAGTTTCGAGATGGACGAGAAGCCAGGTTATATTGTGGCAGATCCACGGGCTCTGCTGATCGAGCGTAAATATGACGACAATATTCGATCAATAGATGAAAAGCTGGCCTCCGCAGAATAAGGTAGGCGCTTTGTCCCTAAACAGCCGCTTCCTCGGAGGCGGCTGTTTTGTTTTCAGCCCTCATTATTCACTGGCTGCGCGGCGCGGCTTGCTCACTTGGCTTGGCGCTGTTATGGGCGCTCGTCTTAAGTTATAGACGTCCAAAATTTGAGGATCGCCACCATGAAGATGAACGGCAATGAGATTAAACCCGGCAATATCATCAAGCACCAAGATACGCTTTGGGTCGCGGTAAAATGCAATGCAGTCAAACCTGGAAAGGGCGGCGCCTTTAATCAGGTCGAGCTAAAAAACCTCCTCGATGGACGCAAACTTAATGAGCGCTTCCGCGCCGCTGAAACGGTTGAGCGCGTGCGCCTCGACCAAAAAACGCACACCTATCTTTATCCCGAAGGCGATATGCTCGTCTTTATGAATTCCGAAAATTATGAGCAGATTATGTTGCAATCCGAATTTGTTGGCGACCAAGCGCAATATCTGACCGACGGCATGGAAGTCGAAGTCGAATTTTACGAAGAGCGCGCCATTACGGTCTCGCTGCCCGAACAAGTCGTGCTGGAAGTCCAAGATACGGAACCCGTCGTCAAAGGCCAAACCGCCGCTAATTCCTATAAGCCCGCGACCCTGTCGAATGGCGCGCGCACAACCGTCCCGCCATTCGTGGGCGTGGGCGAGCGCCTCGTCATCAATACGTCGGACGGCTCTTATGTGAAGCGCGCGGATTAATTGCCGCGCTTTCTCAAATATTTTTTAGTGCTTAGCTTTAGCTATGGCCTTTTCCTTTTTTCCTTCGACTATTTCCTCGCGGATTTAATGTCTGCAACGAAATATGTCGTTCAAGCCTGTGCCTATGGTTTGATTATGTCCCTTTTATTTTCACGGAAAACATCATGAGCGGAATGTCAGCCACAATGGCCGTGATGCAAACGGCCGCTCGTAAAGCGTCCCGCAGACTGCTGCGCGATTTCAACGAAGTCGAACATTTACAAATCGCCCGCAAAGGCCCAGCTGATTTCGTCTCTCGCGCGGATAAAATGGCCGAAGAAACGATTGTTGAAATGCTCTCCGAAGCTCGTCCCGGATATGGCTTCCTGCTCGAAGAAGGCGGCGAGATAGAAGGCTCTGACAAAACCCACCGTTTCATTGTTGACCCATTAGACGGCACTACAAATTTCCTTCACGGCATTCCGCATTTCGCGATTTCTATTGCGCTTGAACGCGAAATTGACGGTAACCCGCGCGAGATTGTAGCGGGCATGGTCTATAATCCGATTACGGATGAAATGTTCATGGCCGAGAAAGGCAAAGGCGCTTTCGTCAATGACGGCACGCGCGGCGGCGCAGATAGACGTGTTCGCCCGGCGCGCCGCGATATTTTCCAAGACAGCCTTTTCGCGACCGGCATTCCGTTCTTGGGCCGTCCGGGTCATGCGCGTTTCCTCAAAGAGCTTCACAAAGTCATGGGCTCTTCCGCTGGCGTTCGCCGTATGGGGGCCGCCAGCCTCGATCTCGTCTGGACAGCAGCAGGCCGCTATGACGGCTTTTGGGAACGCGGCCTCGCCCCTTGGGATGTCGC
>CAZNXP010000095.1:0-7322 GCA_964576955.1 uncultured Algimonas sp. | reverse complement strand
TTATAAAAATGACAGATGAGCTGAGTAACTAAGCTCTGGTGCGGGCGGCCGGAATCGAACCGGCACTTCCATACGGAAACAAGATTTTAAGTCTTGCGTGTCTACCAATTCCACCACGCCCGCAGCAGAACGAGACCGCCATATCAAAGCAGGCGGCGGGTGCAACCATTTTTGCATTAACAGCTGAAATTTGCTTTGGATTGACCTGATTGAGACGGATGCCTATTGACCACACTTTCTTGATAATCTGACATCAAATGAAAGAGTCGCTTTATGGATTATGATGTTTTCAATGGGGATGCGGATGGCATCATATCCTTAGTACAGCTCAGGCTCAGCGACCCGCGAGATGCGGAGTTGGTGACGGGCAGAAAACGCGACATCAAACTCTTGAGCCGTGTCGATGCCAAGGATGGCGACCGTGTCACTGTTTTGGATATTTCGATGCGGTCTAACTTGCCTGATTTAGAGCGCGTTCTGAATGGCGGTGCCTCTGTACTCTATTTTGATCACCACAATGCGGGAGACGGGGTGGATCATCCTAATCTTGAAGCCCATATCAATACGGCTGGAGAGATTTGCACAGCCGTTCTGGTCGATCAATATCTTGAAGGCGCGCACCGAGCTTGGGCCGTTGCGGCCTCTTATGGCGATAATTTTCCGGCAATGGCAGAGCGGCTCGCGAATGGTCTTGATCTGCCGATGGCGAAACTAAAATCATTGGGCGAAATGGTCAATTATAATGGCTATGGCGGCTCCGAAGCGGATTTGCATTTTCATCCTGCTGATCTCTACCGCGAAATGGCGGGATATAAGACGCCTATGGCGTTTCTTTCTGATAAGCCCGAAGTCATCGGGAAATTACTTCAAGGCTATGCCGATGATTTCGGATTAGCTGAAGGGTCAAAAGTTCTCACGTCAGACGCCTCTGGAGAGATAAGGGTATTGCCCGATAAGGCTGGGTCGAGACGCGTGTCGGGGATGTTCGGAAATCAGCTGGCGCAAGAAAACCCAGATCGCGCTCATGCAATTTTGACAGAACAAAAGGGCGGTTTCCTCGTGTCCATTCGCGCGCCGATTTCTACGCGGCAAGGGGCCGATACGCTGGCTCTGCAGTTCGAGACAGGCGGCGGCCGCGCTGCAGCGGCGGGGGTAAACCACTTACAAACACGTGATTTAGATCGGTTCATTGAGGCCTTCCGCCGCGCATTCTAATGGTCTAGCTTGCGCCTTTGGAGACCCTATCAATGACGATGAATGAACATATGTTATCCCAGCCCCTTTGGGTCGTGATTTGGATCATGATAATGATTGGGCTGCACATCGCGGCCATACCCTTTGCTATCAAAGATTGGCGTCCGCGGATAATGGTCATCACAATGATACTAAACGCAATCTTTATGTCGGCTCTGTTTCAAAAATTTGGCTATACGCGAATCTTAGGCTTGTCACATGTCGTGTTCTGGACACCGCTATTGGCCTATTTATGGAAGTCCCGTAAGAGCCATCCAGAGCGCATCTGGACTGGACGATTTATAAAGCTGGCGATGGTGATTATTTTCGTCTCGCTCCTAATCGACTACGCTGATGTTATTCGATATGTCTTGGGTGATCGCGGAATAGTGGGGGCGTAATGCGAACCGAAAAAGTAAATTTCACAGGCGCCTTAGGCAATGTGCTTTCGGGTAAAGTGGATTTCCCCGAAGAGGGCGTGACCAAGTCTTGGGTCTTATTTGCGCATGGGTTTTCCATTGGCAAAGATTTGAAACCTATCCGCACGATTTCCCGCACATTAGTTGAAGATGGATATGGAATGATGCGCTTTGACTTCACGGGCCTAGGGGAAAGTGAAGGGGACTTCTCTGATACGAATTTCAGTACAAATTGCGAGGATATTCGCCAAGCCGCATTATTCATGGCGGAAAATTACGGCGCGCCTTGCATTCTCATTGGCCATAGTTTCGGCGGGACAGCCTCTTTGAAAGTTGCGGATGAAATCCCTCAGGTCAAAGCCGTCTCAACCATTGGCAGCCCTTGCGATACAACACATATATTGCATCAGTTCGCAGACAAAATTCAAGAAATTGAGCAAGAAGGCGAAGCAAAGGTTAGCTTAGGTGGACGTCCATTTGTGATTAAAGAGCAATTTATCGATGATGTTGAAAATCAAGATATTGCTATGGAAATCAGCTCCTTGGAGCGAGGTCTTCTCATATTTCATTCCCCACAAGACCGCGTGGTTAGCATCGATAACGCTTCGCATATTTATGGGTTAGCTAAACATCCGAAAAGCTTTGTTAGCTTAGATGGGGCCGATCATTTGCTGCTGAAGAATTCAGCCGATGCCGAATATGTCGCCCATGTACTTAAAGCTTGGGCGCTTCGCTACATTTCTGACTGTGGCCAAATGGCGTAAAAGCTAGTTGCGGTCTCGGGCTCTGCGGTTTATCGGGCGGCTATGTCAGATCCTTATTCAAAATTAGATCAACTTGGCCAGCAAAAAGCCTTGCCAAGTCATCCAGATGAAGCCGTCTTAGAACGGGTAAAAAACCCTTGCGATGACCCTTATATGGTGCGCCTTGTCGCCCCTGAATTTACCTCAATTTGTCCCGTGACAGGCCAGCCTGATTTTGCGCATTTGGTGGTCGATTATTGCCCCAATGAATGGATTGTTGAAAGTAAAGCCTTCAAACTGTTCTTGGGAAGTTTCAGAAATCATGGTGATTTCCACGAAGCCTGCACAACCGGTATAGGTCAGCGCCTTGTTAAAGAAATAAGCCCGACATGGCTGCGTATTGGCGGCTATTGGTATCCACGCGGCGGCATTCCAATTGACGTCTTTTATCAGTATGGAAAAGCCCCAGAGGGCCTGTGGGTTCCCGATCAAGGCGTGCCGCCTTATAGGGGCCGAGGTTAGGCTGACGGACAGCTAGAAGAATTTTTCCTGCATTTTTGCTTGGGTTTAGGCTCCGTCATGCCTAAATAGCGTTTCATACCGCAAAAGGAGGCCGGAATGCCGAGCCTAATTATTACGAGCCATTTGGAAGATTGCACAGATACAAAAGATGTGTGCGTTTGGACAATTTTACAGGAAGAAGCCGCTGCTTATGCTGCGCGAGAGGTCGCTATGTCCTCCTTGCTGCACGCGACAATTTTGGACCAAAATGACTTAGGGCGCGCCTTGGTCAATCATTTGTCGAATAAGCTCGCGACACCAGATTTTTCCGCGCTCAAGATGCAAACCGTATTGCGAGAAGCCATTGCGAGTGATGAGTCCATAATCGGCTGCATTGCACGCGACCTCGAAGCCGTGCGGGAACGTGATCCCGCCTGCCAAACCTACCTCCAGTGCTTTCTCTATTTCAAAGGCTTCATGGCGATACAGACCCATAGGCTAGCCCATGCGCTTTTGGCTGAAGGCCGCGATCTCGTCGCGTTCCATCTTCAAAACCGTAGCTCTGAACTTTTCGGTGTCGACATAAACCCTGCTGCCAAAATTGGCTGTGGTATTATGTTAGACCATGCGACGGGTTTTGTGATGGGTGAAACCGCTGTCGTTGGCGATGACTGTTCAATCCTCCAAGGTGTCACCTTAGGCGGAACAGGTAAGGCTCATGAAGACCGGCATCCAAAAATCGGATCACGGGTTCTCATCGGCGCGAATGCCTCCGTTCTCGGAAATATCAAAATTGGCGACGGCGCAAAGATTGCGGCAGGCTCAGTGGTTCTAAAACCAGTCGAAGAAAATTGCACGGTCGCAGGTGTGCCCGCGAAACCCGTTGCTGGACCTTGTTGCGGCAATCCAGCCAGCTCCATGGATCAAACTCTTTAGGAATTCTCATGACACCTCAACAAATTTCCCAAGTTCAATCTTATCTTCGTAAGCGATTTGGAACCGAAGGAATCGAACTGAAACGCCGCAAGGTACAAGACAGCGTAGAAGTCTATTTGGATGATGAAATTCTGGGCCTTCTCTATATTGATGATGAAGACAAAGCCGATATTTCATATGATCTGAATATCTCAATCCTGCAGCAGGATTTGGACGAGACCTAATGGCCATCTACCGCTTGGACGATGTGACGCCTGAGTGTCATGAGACGGCTTGGGTGGCTGAGACGGCCTCTGTGATTGGCAATGTCCATATGTCTGAAAGTAGTTCTGTTTGGTTCGGGGCGACAGTACGCGGCGATAATGAGCCGATTAAATTAGGCGCGCGGTCCAACATTCAAGACGGCGCTGTTTGTCATTCTGACCCAGGCTCACCGCTAACAATTGGGAAAGATGTCACTGTGGGGCATCTCGCTATGATTCACGGCTGCACCATTGGCGACGGCAGTTTGGTCGGGATTGGGGCTACGATTTTGAACGGCGCCGTTATTGGCAAAAATTGTTTGATAGGCGCCCATGCGCTCGTCACCGAAGGCAAGGTCATTCCCGATAATTCAGTTGTTATGGGAGCTCCGGGAAAGATTGTTAAAACCTTATCTGATGCCCAAGCGTCGCAGGTTAAGATGGGCGCGCAAGTCTATGTCGCAAACTCGAAACGCTTTAATACGGGCCTGCAGCGCGTTGATTAAGCGCATTTATTAGCGTTCAATATTCCAGAGTTGTGCAATCTGCTCATCCATTTCGGGAGAGAGATTAAACCACGCCGTTTTATTCGCGAAACTATCAAGTATAAAGAGGCGGTCATCCGCGCCAAGGGGTTGGCTCAAAATATCCCGCAAAGTGTCGGCTGTGGTTCGAGCCTGTAGGACCCAAACCGAACTTCCTAATCTTTGGGTTGGTCCTAAGCTCTGCAAGGATTGTAGAAAATTCATTCCGCGACCGGATTTTATCTCCGCCATAATCATAAATACCGTAGCCGCATGTTCCGCGGTTGTTTCCTCGGGAGGTTGTTGTTGTGCTTGGGCGTGCCAGTTCATTAATCCCGGGTCGGATGACACAAGGCGATACCCCATATTGGCGTTATGGCTAATAAGGGATTGCGGGCCAACTCGGCCTTCAAGCATATAACTCCACAGGGTTTTATCGTCGAATGGGCCGTATGCTTGTCCATCCACTTGGATGAACCATTGGCGCTGCGCTCCGGCCTGATCATTTCCTGACGTCATAGGGTGTGATAGCCCTGTTTCGGAAAATGTCGAGAGCTCTAAGCGTAATTATCGACAGCTTGCTGCCTGTTTGCCGATACGCCAGCCACCAATCCCCCGATACACAGAGCGCAAATAAGAGAGACTATAAACACAACGCCAAGGTCCAGATTGTAGTTTTCAGGCTTCAGAAGAACCATAGACTGAAGGCCGATGACGATGCCTCCCATACTCATCTCCAATATCTTGCCAGTTGCTAGTCCGTCGATGAGCCAGTAAAATCCTGCTGCAATGAGGGAGGCTCCAATGACATAACCGAGGCCTGGGTGCGCATTTAAACCTGGTATTGAGTCAAAGGCAGAATAGACCGATGCAGGCTCTACCATCGTTGCAGGTAAAAGAAGTGCAGCCGCAGAAATGACGAAAATTCCTAAGAGTGAAATGTGTGATGCCTTATAGCGCTGGAGTGAGATGACAAAAAGTGTGACGCTGGCGATTGCGAGCACCGTCCACCAAAGCGAATTTGGTGTACCATAAGGTTTGGCTTGCACGGTATCTACATTCAGCCAGATAGACTGAATAAATAACGCGGTGCCGATAGCGAAGACCCACGCACAGAATTTATGAATTTCTGCCCCGAACACTTCGTTTTCCTCTCTGGCTTTGCCGAACCAGTAATGCGCAGCGGCAATGACAAAGCCGAAACCTGCCATATGTTCGAGTGGCATAGATTTCGTTGCTGATGCTAGCCAGATGTAACCCGCTGTAACGGCGGAAAATAAAACGATCGATGATTTAACTTTATGGGCTAAAAGGATTTGGCCTAAGACGAGCCAAGGGAAAATCCCAACGCCTAATTGCGAGCTGTCCTCACTAATCCCTGTGAGCAGTCCAAGTTCTGGAAAGAAATTGGTGAGATAAAGAAGTCCTGCAAAGGCACTCAGTAAAAGGGATGCATTTGATTTAAAGGCCCAACCCGCCAAGAGCGCGAATATAGATACGGTTAAAAACAATTCGACGCCGATTAATGTTAGCCCATTCGCCGACAGAAATGCGGCTAATGCGGTCGTGAAAGCGAGAACCATCAGCAAGCTAGAGATATTTCTAAGTTGTGGCCGAGCTTTGGATATGGTGACGCTCAGCAGTAAGAGTGCGCCAAGAATGAGACTTGGCCAATATAAATCGGGGAGCGGAATTTGTCTGATGAGAGCAACCCCGCCGGCAACCACGGCGGCAAGAGGTATTAGCCAGTCGATGACGGGACCAATTTTAGAGTTTGAAATTTCCCGTGCTACCGCATGCGCGGGTGTCGGATTTGGCCGTAACAATCGCCTACCATTGGGAGCGCGGCCCAAAGGTGCATTGTCATTTGCACTTCTTTTCTCTCTCGGTTGAAGCATTAGTCTGAAATTCCACAGATTAGATGCCATTGCGACGGGCTTCACCTAAGGCGTGTGGAGAATTCCTCGACTGCTTGGAAAAGGGGAATGATCTTAAGCGTCAGGCGGATTTTCTGCGCTTGCATCTATAGGATCGGTTGATTTTTCGTCGTCAGCGGCAACAGCAGATGGCATTTGAGAAAGTACATCCATGACAGATCGAATCAGAGGGATTTCATGCTGCATAGCCGCATAGCCTCGCTCAATGAGCTCAGCGGCCTTGGTGAATTCCATCATGCCGATATGACCAATACGGGGCGCGACGAACACATCTGGAGGATCGCCTGCGAGGCGCGACCGAGATATCCTGTCCATGACAATATTCAACGTGCCCATCATGACGGATCCAATTTTCGGACTTTTCCCCGGCCTGACTTCGCCAATCATGGATTTCAGCAATAGCCTATCTGGGCGAAGCTTATTCAAGCTCTGACTAGCTAACTCAAATGCATCCGTGTTTTCATCATTATTATCAAAGCCGTCCAAATCAATTTCATGGCTACTCCCCATGGGGCCAAAGGCATCACCATTGAGGCTTATTGCAATGACCATATGTGCGCCTAATGCGCGGCAGGCTGACACGGGAACGGGGTTGACCAGCGCGCCGTCAATCATGAAGCGGCCGTCGACTTTCACCGGTTCAAATGCACCCGGCAGGGCGTAAGAGGCTCTGATGGCGGGAACGATGGGCCCGCGCTGTAACCAGACTTCATATCCTGTACGCAGGTCACAGGTTACGGCGGCAAATTTTCGGTCCAAATCTTCAATATTGATACCACCCATATAG
>CAZNXP010000094.1:0-7360 GCA_964576955.1 uncultured Algimonas sp. | reverse complement strand
GCGTAAAACATAGTTATCTCATCGGTACTCCATCGCGAGTGCTGACCACGCGGGCAGTCCTAACTTCCCGATTGTGAATGTTGGCGGTTCCCATGTTGAAACCAAAGTTTCAATCAGGGCTGTAAGCGCACCCGCTTGCCCGAAAAAAGCCTAACGTCACATCATGTAATTAGGAGACGTACGTGCATTTCTTTTCTTTTGTGGATCCTAAATATCCCCTACAGATTCCAACTTATGGAGTCACCTGCCACAGATATGTCCAAGATTGATATTACGCGGCGGTCTCAATTTGATCTGCGCGGCCGGATGATTTCCAATTCGGCGCTGTTAGGCGGATCGAGAATTCTTGCGACAGTCATGGGGGTGGCGACCCTCATCATCACCGCAAAGGCCATGGATAATAATGCGGCGTTCGGCACGCTTTTATTTATCCATGCCTATATGTTGTTCTTCTCGGAACTAACCTCATTCAAAACATGGCAAGCGATTATCCGCTTCGGTTCGGATGAAGTTACCAATCAGAACCCCAGGCGCTTGGCTCAACTTTTCAAAACAGGCCTGATTACGGATGCGGGTGCGGCGCTAATTGCCTTTCTCATCGCGATTACGTCATTCGAATTATATAGCTGGCTAAATGGTTTGATTTCCAAGGATGCGGCGCCCGACATTGGGGGGCTGCCCGAGGGGTGGTCACTCTCAACCCTTATTATCGCCTATTGCTCCGTCATTTTATTTCGGCAGATGGATGTATCCGTCGGGGTGTTCCGTTTATTTGATAAGTTCTCAATTCTGGCCCTCAGAGCCTTGGTGATGCCGAGCGTGAGGTTCTTCGGCGTCTTAATCGCGTGGCACCAAGAGTGGGGCTTTATCGGATTTTTAGGCGTGTGGTATGTGGCCTCCTTATTAGGGTATCTTGTCTTAATTGGATTTGGGTTTTTCGAAATTCGAAAACGCGGGCTGTGGCCGCTCATCAAGTCTGAGCCGATTTGCCGCAAAGCGGCCTTCCCCCATCTCTATCCTTTTCTGATTAAGGCCAATATCGATGCCACCCTCAAATCCTTCAAAAAGAATTTCCCGAACCTAATTGTGATGCTGCTACTTGGACCTGTCGCCTTGGCTGTCTACCGGATTGCCGATGAAATTTCCCGATTGCTCGCGCGAGGCATATCCTTATTTGATCAAGTTCTCTTTCCAGAACTTAGCCGCATGGCCTCGGAAGTGGATTTCCACACCCTCAAACGCACAACGCTTAAAACGGCGATAGGCATCGGAATCGCTGGTGCTTTTTTCTCGGGCATTATGTTGATATTCGGAGAGCAAATTATCGGATTAGCCTTTGAAGAGAGCCTGTCTGGCGCCTCAACCCTCTCCGTCATGTTGCTAATTGCGTCGTCCTTAATTGGAATTGCGCTCCCCTTTTATACAATATTTTATGTGCTGACGCGGCCGGGAACAGCGATATGGGTGAGATTAATTGGCGTCGTTGTTTTTATCAGTCTCTTCTTTGCCCTCGCAAAACCCTATGGCCTATATGCCATTGGATGGGCGTCTATAGGGGCCGCGATAGTCGAAGTTATCTTAGTCTTTAGCTTTGGAACGCGATTAATTAAAAAATCCGAAAAGGAGACCTCAAGCGCGCTTTAAAATCTCAACGATAACATCAGAGGCCCGTTTTATCGGATCCCAGTCTGGCTCGCCCTTGGCTGCGAGGCATCCGTCTTCTTGAGCGGCTCTATAGGCTGGCAAATCTGCCTCAGCTGTCGAGAGCGCTGTCATCACATCTTCGACCGAATGACAAACGGGGCCATATGACCAATGTGCATAATCAGGGTTATTTTTCCAATTTGTCTCTTCATGACCAATAAAAATACAGGGTTTTGGCGTCGACAAAAATTCATAAACTTGGCTACTGACGTCGCCGAGATAAATATCCGCCGCCCGCGTATACGTCATATTTGCTGAATGTTCGCTTCCCAAATCTATGAGGATGTTTTCGTGAGATTTCAGCGTTTCGAACATATCTTTGGAAGGTTGATTTTTCCCGGAAAAAAGCCGCATATGAGGCGCGAATATGAAATTCATATCTTTGTGTTTTGTGAAGGCGTCCAGCAACGCTTCTCCAAAATCATTCCAAGAGGACAGTCCCCTGTCAAAATGTGGATTATAGAGAACAACAGGATTATCATTTTTGAAAAATTTAGGCGGTTTAGGTTGAATTAAATTTACCGCAAAAGGCTTGATATAACCAGTTACAAAACAGGTTTCATCCGTTTGTAAATCCAGTTCAATCATGCGCCTCTTATCTTTGGCGCCGGCTGCCAAAACATAGTCAAAATGCGCAATGCGAGAATCGTAACTCTTGGCTCGGTCACCAGCGCCATGCGGAATATGAATAAGAATAGGAAGTCGTTTGAAAATACGCCGCAAGATCGTGGAGGTCCGTTCTGCAACAATCAAAACATCTAATGCCCGCCACGTTTTTATATTCGACAAGACAAGTGAACGTTTTGGATAAATCCAAGAAACCAGCGGATTAGGTTTGAAGATTTTAATTTGTGTCCGCGTGGCGCCCAGCGCTTTTAATATTTTCTGACAATGTTCACGTTCACTTATCTTCCGAACATAAATCACGACATCAATATGTGGTTGCTGTTCTAAATCACGCGCAACAGGGATCAGGTGCAAAATATGATGCAAACCGCCCAAGAGCATCAAGCCTACTGTTTTACGGCAGGTCTCTGTATTGGAAAGCTCCATATACTATTGAACTTTCTTGCTCGGCCGCGTCGCCCAATAAATCACAGCTATGAGAGGAAATTGCAGCGCGACCCGTATCCACAGCATGGCAGGGCTGGCGACCGTATCTCCAAAGGGTATTCCCGCAATCGCCATATAAATATTGGCGGGCAAAACGGCGAGCAGGAATATTCCTAATATCACGCCAACCCTTGCGCGGTAATGCGGGCAGAGCAACATCACGCCCATCGCGATTTCCATGAGGCCTGTCACCCAAACAATAAAATAGGGAAAGGGTAAAAATGGCGGGACAATCGCTGCAAACTTATCATCCGATAGAAAATGCGACACGCCCGCGAGGACAAAAAACAGCGCGAAGAATACGCAAAGCCCAAGTTTGATATATCTAATCATAGGAAACACTAACTCCGTGCAGCAGCAAGTTAAAGTCATCTTGCGCAGGCGTCTGTCTTTGGCTATTCCATCGTTTTGCACGGACCATCACCCATGCCGCATTTCATCTCCCTCGCCGATATTCCCGCCGCCGAATTGCGCGCCATATTGGATGACGCCCATGCGATGAAAGCCGCGCGCAAAGGCCTCCCTAAGGGAACGGCTGACCCGGCAGCCGCATTGAACGGCGATACGCTGGCGATGATTTTCGAAAAAGCCTCGACCCGCACGCGTTTCTCCTTTGAACAGGGCATGCGCCAGCTCGGCGGTAGCTCTATCGTCGCGGGGGCAAATGACATGCAGCTTGGCCGCGGGGAGAGCGTTGAAGATACGGCGCGCGTGCTCTCGCGTTTTGTCGATGCTGTCATGATTCGGTCTAACGCCCATAGCACCATCACAGATTTTGCGGCCTATGCAGATGTCCCCGTCATTAACGGCCTATCCGACCATAATCACCCTTGCCAGATTATGGCCGACCTCATGACGCTTGAAGAACGCGGTGTGACTCTCGCGGGGGCTAAGCTCGCTTGGATTGGCGATGGGAATAATGTGCTAGCAAGTTTCGTCAATGCCGCCCCCGCCTTCGGTTTTGAGCTACGGATAAGTTCGCCAGAGGGCTACCGACTTGAGGAGAACCCCAAAACGCACGGCCTCATCAAAGCCGCACAGGAAAAGCAAGCCATTATCCATGACGGATTGTCCCCTGACGCCGCAGCAAAGGGCGCAGACGCGCTCATAACGGATTGCTGGGTGTCTATGGGCGATACAGACAAAAAGGAACGCCTCAAAGCCCTTGGCCCTTACCAAATTGATGCCGCCCGATTGGCGCTGGCTAATAAAGACGCCCTCTTTCTGCACTGCCTCCCCGCGTACCGCGGCCAAGAAATGACAGCCGACGTTCTTGAGGGCGAGCAGAGCGTGGTTTGGGATGAAGCCGAAAACCGGCTCCACGCGCAAAAGGCTGTGGTGAAATGGTGCCTAAAAAAATGATTGGGAAAATAAACTAGGAGAAAGCCGTTCAAAAAGTTTGAGCATGCGGGGATAAAAAATTGGTAAATTCATCACCCGCATACTCTTGGAGCAAAAACTCTAGAGTTTAAAGCTCTCACAATCCTATCTAAGTGTAAGAAGAAGCCTATGGGGATAAGCTGCCCAGAAATAGGTTTGTATTTAGTAAGAGGGTTTCAGACGCAAATACCTCTATAAGTAAAATCCAGATTTCCAGAATAAAGCACTGCAAACTACCCAACGCTTAATAAACCAGCCAAAGGACCGACCATGAAAACACAGACAAGGACGCGGATTAACGCCCCAGCCTCGACCGTTTTTCTCTGGTTGGACGATACACAGCGGCTAAAACAATGGGTGCCTAATCTTGCCGTGGATGAAGTTATCACCGACGCGCCCGAAAAAGTCGGCTCACAGTTCCGGCAGGTATTCCTAGAAAATGGCCGAGAGATGGAGATGACAGGCGAGATCAGCGCTTTTGTCGAAAATGAACATATGCGCGTCTATATGACGGGAAAGATGTTCAATCTAGACGTGGAATATATCCTCACGACCGTATCAGATGCGCAAACAGACGTAACTCAAAATACGCAAATTCAGTTTAAAGGGCTCATGAAGATATTCGCGCCGTTGATGATTTTGGCATCCAAATTCTCATCAAAGGACCCGCAAGCTGATGCCCATGCAAAGCTCAAAGCCATGGCTGAAGCAGAGCACCAAGCAAATTAAGGCTTACCAGGGGGCGGGTAGGACAAGGCCATAACAAGGGCCTCGCTTAATCTAAGCAGCGAGCCGAGTAGGCGCGGGCGAGAGGCCTGCGGGCGCACGTATCGGCTCTGGCCTTTTGCCGCGCTCAATTGTCATTAAAAACCCGAGTAAATAAATGACCTGTGTCACGGCTGCGATGGCAATCAACATAGCCGCAATTGCAGCACTATCGCCAGACAGGCTGGGGAGGCTCACGATGATAGAGGCAAAAAGAAGTTCTCCGCCCACTGGCGATTTCTTGGAAAGCATAAAGACAATCAAAAAGATAAACCATGTCGCTATCTCATTCCCAGGAATGGCAAAACTCCATTGCGTCACTAAAATCATCGCCACGACAAGCGCGCGGAAGAGGTAAATCCCGACCACTTTCAGGGCTGTCGTGCTGTCCAAGCGCGTAAGTTTCCGAAAGAGTAAGACAGCGCC
Organism: uncultured Algimonas sp.; assembly: GCA_964576955.1. Lineage (GTDB taxonomy): Bacteria > Pseudomonadota > Alphaproteobacteria > Caulobacterales > Maricaulaceae > Litorimonas. Next base: position 1,972 of record CAZNXP010000094.1, on the reverse strand, counting down.
GCCGCAGAAGGTCACGCAAAATGCGGTCACCGCGATAACGATACCTGGAGAGGTCGTCGCAATATTTCTGAGGACATCCCAATTGCCAAATATAACCGCAGATATTCCAAGCAAAACGATCCAAAAATTGGCAGAAAAAGCCCGCAGTAAGGTCATATCCTTCATGATAATCGCGGCTTTTCGCAGGCCTAAATCATGTTGCTGGGAAAGTTGTTGAATGAAATAGGCATCGCCCGAGAAATTCATCACGGCCTTGTTTAAGACATGTTTTCGTAAAAATAGCCGGAATTGTCCGACCGCTTTACGGCGAACAATGACCTGAAAAACGAAAATTTCAGCAAGGATTGGAGCGGCAACAAAACCAATCGATAAAAGGTAGAAAACCGGAGAGGTCGGCAAGGCGCCTGCAATCTCAGACCAGCCGATTTTAGACAGCTGATAGGTCAAATAGCTCAATATCGCGACGAAAACAGCCAGCTTTGCTGCCCGCTTTATCCCGTCTTTAGAACGGGATGAACGGTCATTATTGGGCTGTTTAAGCTCCGGCAATATGTCGCTAGCGACAGTCATTAAATAGCAATCCTCTGATTGTGGGTGGGCTTCCCTACTATAATTTGGCCCAAGAGTCCCAAAAATTCTGACTCACAATCCCGTGTCAATGCTTTATACGTTAGTGATATAAGGTTTAGATTGCCTAACTTTTCTCGTTCAAGCGCAACCAATCACGCCGCGGGAGGCTATATAGCTGGTCTAAAAATTCGAGCTGTAGGCCTATGGGACGGGAATGGGGACTGTTCCACATCATGGCGATACCCGCTTGTTTCTCGGGATCAAAGAGCACCAAAGCCCGATAACCCTCTACCCCGCCGCGATGGCCAATAACCTTATGGCCGTGATAATCATAGACCCGCCAGCCAAGGCCATAATGGGCATTTTGTATATCACCATATCCGCGGTTTAAAAAGCGTTGCTCAGAGCGGGTCTCAACGACGGGCGTTTGCATCGCAGACAGGCGTTTAGCCGGAATTTGCTGACTTTCAGGGAATTGTGCCGTCATCCATTTGGCCAGATCTCGAACCGAAGAGTTTACCCCTGCCGCGGCTGGGATGCGGTAATAAGTCGGTTTCACGCGAGTAATAGCCTGTCCAAAGCGTCCATGCGGTCGGGCCCAATTTTTACTGCGGGTCAATCCCTCCAAAGTGACGCTGGCGGTCTTCATGTCCAATGGATCAAAGATTCGGGTTTTTAAGACACTTTTATAAGGCAAGCCTGTTTGCTGCTCGACAATTTCTGATGCCGCATCATAGGCGACATTTTGGTATGTATGGCAGCTTCCCGGTGCGCATAAAACTTTAAGCTTCGACAAGGCACGGCGGGTGGGTTTGGCCGGCTGTCCAGATTCGATGTGTTTATCATAAGCATTGCGGACAATTCCCGTCTGATGAGACAATAAATGGATGAGATTGACGTCTCCGCTTTGCGGACCCGGTAAATCCAATGACGGCGCAAGGGATTCAGCGGAATCGGCTAGGTCAAAGCCGCCTTCTTCCACGAGGGACAGAATAGTATTGGCAGCAACCCCTTTGGAAATACTAGCCCAGCGAAAGACAGTATCCGCCGTAACAAACTCGCCGCTATCACGCAGAGTTTCCCCATATCCTTTGGCGAAGGTCGTCTCGCCATTTTCAACAACGGCCACAGCCAAGCCCGTCATTTCATATTGCGTCATCAATGCGCCCGCGCGGCGGTCAATCTCAGACGTGTCGACCTGAGCAGCGGCTGGCGCAGCGAAGCATAAGGCGGCTATGAAAAGAAAATGTTTCAAAACTTGGATTTAGTCCCAGAAAAAAATTAGAAATGTGAAATTATTAATGTCTCGCAGGACCTGACAGATTCAATGCAATTATGTGGCCATTATCCAAATCAATAAACCAGCGCCTAATAACAAGCGATAAATCATGAACGGAAAAAA
>CAZNXP010000093.1:0-7364 GCA_964576955.1 uncultured Algimonas sp. | reverse complement strand
CCTGCGTCCATATTTATCTTTAGCAATATTGGTGCATCACCTGTTTGATGTTCACGCAGTTTTGCGGCCCATTTTGCAGGCTCCCAATAGGTAACGCGGGGGTCGGTTAATCCGCCTGTGATGAGCGCAGGCGGATAGGCGCGCGCGCTCACATTATCATAAGGCGAATAGCCGCGCAGACGGTGGAAGGCCGCTTCATCCGTGATGGGGTTCCCCCATTCTGGCCATTCCGGCGGGGTGAGGGGAAGTTCTGTATCGCTCATCGTGTTCAGTACATCGACGAAAGGCACAGCAGCCATAACTCCCGCGAAAAGTTCGGGCGCTTGGTTCAATGCCGCACCGACAAGCAACCCACCCGCCGAGCCGCCATGGGCGACGATACGCCCTTCAGACGTCCAGCCTAATTCGGCCAGCGCGCGGCCTGCATCGACGAAATCATTAAATGTATTGGTCTTCTTCTCCAGCTTTCCGTCCAAATACCATTGATAGCCCTTGGACATGCTGCCGCGAATATGGGCAATCGCATAAACCATGCCGCGATCAACAAGCGACAGAATGTTCGTACGGAAGGACGCCGGAATTGTAATGCCATAAGAGCCATATCCATAGAGCAGGAGCGGATTAGAGCCGTCGATTTTGACATCTTTGCGTGCGAGTAGGGTGACGGGAATGCGCTCTCCGTCGCGGGCCGTAATGGAGATACGTTCGACGCGGTAAAGTTCTGGCGTGTGGCCGCTTGGGACGACTTGCTCGCGGACCGTGACCCGTTCGCGCGTTTTCATATCATAACGGTAAACCGTTCCCGGACGGGACGGTGAAGCATAGCTGAAATAAAGCGTATCGGTCGCATATTCATATCCCGATTTAATCCCGAGGCCGTAAGCGGCTTCGGGCATTTCAATCGCATGTTCTTCGCCGCTATCCATATTGCGAATAACGAGACGGGGAAGGGCCTCTTCACGCTCGAGGCGCACAAGCCAATTGGCAAAGCTTTCCATGCCAAGGATGAGGCGGCCAGATTGATGCGGAATATAGGGCGACCAATCCGCAGGGGTTTGACCACTTTTTCCTGTCATGATTTGGAAATCCACCGCGCCGCCCGCATTGGTGAGAATATAGGTCACGCCGCCTTGCTCATGCAGGCTATATTCAATGCCGTCCTGACGAGCTGAGAAACACGTCGCCGCGTTTTGCGGGGCATCAGATGGGATGCGGTGTATCTCGCTTGTCGTGTGGTTATGGGCGCTGATTTCGATGTAGGCGTCATCATCAGAGCTGCCGACACTAACGAAAAAACCGGGGTCTTGTTCTTCATAGGCGGTGTGGATTTTACCGTCTGCGTCAAACACATCGCGGAAGCGTACAGCATAGGGCCGTTGGTTTTCATCGCGCTCGACCCAGAAAAGCGTGCGGTTATCCTGCGCCCAAACCAGCGCGCCAGCGGAACGGTCAATATCCGTTTTCGTGACATCGCCTGTACTCAGGTCACGTAAGAAAACTTGGTAATTTTCACTGCCCTTATCATCGACAGAATAGGCGAGCCAATTATGGTTGGGACTGTGGGAGACATCGCCGAGGTCGAAGAATTTTGTGCCTTTGGCTTCCGCGTCGCAATCAAGGATTATCTCGTCTTCTGGCGTATCTGACTTGACATCATGGCGCGCATATACCCCGTGTTGGTCGCCTTCGCGGTAAAAATGGAAATAGGCATAAGGACCGTCAGGCATGGGGACGCCGCGGGCGGTTGGCTCCAGCCGTCCTTTCATTTCTTCGAAAATCGCGTCTTTTAAAGTGCCCACAGGCGCAAGAGCGGCTTCTGTATAGGCGTTTTCTGTCTCCAGATGGGTCCGAATATCTTCATCTAAGATAGATGGGTCGCGCATGACAGCCTGCCAATTATCGTCTCGCATCCAAGCATAATTATCCGTCCACTCCGTCTTAAAACGCGTTTGTGTATGTGGACGCTTTTCAGCCAAGGGAGCGGGCTGAGCGGGGCGAATTTTCATGCGTATCTCCTAATTCAGCCCCTCACATAAGGAGCTTCATCCCGAATGTGTAGTGGGATTTGGGTCACTTCCCATTAACTCTATGGGGTTAAGGTCATCTTGAAACTATCCCCTGCGCAGGGTTTTCCTGCACATAATTGAAAAAGAAGTGAGACACATGGCCGGATTAGCCATAAATCAAAAAAGCGACCAGCCGAGCGACGCGCCTTTGGAATTGGCCCCAGCAGGGGTGGATTTGGATGATAAGGCGGTGCGCCGGCAACTTTCCAAGCGCTTGGCCGATGTGATTTGTATTCCCGCCAGCCAGTTAACACCGCAAGAACGCCACATGGCAGGGGATGTATTGGTGGAACTGCTCCGGACTGCTGATATGGATATACGCGAGTCTGTCGCCAAACGTCTTGTCATGTTGAACGAAGCGCCCCGTACGATTTTGGTGATGTTGGCCAAAGATGAAATTGAAATTGCGCGACATGTTTTAGAAAATAGTAAGTCCCTTACGGACTCTGACCTTATTCAAATTTCACAAAAAGTCTCTGGCGCGCATAGGGCTGTGATCGCGAAACGCCGTCATGTTTCTGATGCTGTTGTCGATGCTATGGTCCAGTTTTTGGAAGAAGATGTTGTTGAAGCTCTCCTTAAAAATAAAAATGCGCATTTTTCAGAAACGGCTATCCAGCGCATCTTGACGGTTTCGCGCTCGCATCAACCTTATGTTGGCTTGCTTGTGAAACGCGATGAATTACGTCCGTCTCATGGGTTAACAATGTTCTGGTGGGCCACAACTGCCAACCGTAAGAAAATCCTGCACCGTTTTGCCGTGACGCGAAAAGTTCTCCAAGAAAGCTGCGGCGATCTGTTTCCAAAAGCTGCCGCCGATGGATGGTCAGATGCAGGCGTTCGTAAAGCCTTGCAATTTATCGAACGGCGGCAACGTAACCGCGCGGCGATTGAGCGTTCTGAATATGAAGGCCTTGAAGCGGCTATTGAAACTGCAGAAGTCCAGGGCTTGACGCGGCAATTGACGGAAGAAATTTCCTATATGGCTGGAATAAAACCTGCGACGGGCGCGCAAATTTTGACGGATAAAGGCGGTGAAGGCATTGCTATTCTTTGTAAAGCTCCGGGCTTGAAACGTGAATATATTGAGAAAATCTGGCGCGCGCTAAAACGGCCTGTTCACGAGATCGACGAGACAATACACCCAAGCCTTGCACGGGTTTACGAAACCTATGATGTTATCTCTACGGATAAAGCCCAAACCGTTCTGCGCTATTGGAACTGGTCTTTGACCGCGTCCTTGAATGCGGACGTGCTGCGTTATATCAAAAATGGCGTTATCCCGCGCGAAGAAGAATTTGGCGCGGCGGCGATTACGGCGGCCTTGGTCTTCTCCCACCGCGGATAAACGGCTATCGCCTGTTAAAGCAAATTAGAGACGGGGATTTGCGGAACTGACCCCGTCTCAAATCATTCCACAGTTTTTGAGGCGCTTTAGACTTTAACCGCGCAAATTCCCTGCTATGACCGATTCAGGTTTTTACGGGAGAGGATTCTGCTGCGTTTTACACTCATCTTGATTGCTGCATTGGTCGCGACATGGCTAACGCTGTCGGGTTATTTCAAACCTATGCTATTGTCATTGGGCGCAATTTCCATCGTTTTGACCGTTTGGATATGCAAGCGCATGCGAATCTTGGATGGTGAAACTGCGCCCTATTTTACGACGCCGCAGACACTCGTCTATTTTAGATGGTTATTCGGTGAAATTATCAAAGCGAATATCGCCGTTGTTCGGGCTGTACTATCTCCAAATTTGACAGTTTCACCCACGCTGGTCCGCATTCCGACTCCGCAAAAAACAGATATCGGCAAAGTCATGTTTGCTAATTCTATTACCCTGACTCCCGGCACAGTAAGTGTGGATGTTCAAGATGATCATATCTTGGTGCATGCGCTTTTATCCGAAATGTCTGACCCTGCAGATTTTGCGGAAATGGCTGAGCGGTCAGCTTGGTCGATTGGTGAAAATATAGATGCTGCCCCTGAAATAGGACAGGATATAGGAGACGCGTCATGAGCCCATTTATGGGATATGTCATGTTGGGCTCTGCCTTTTTGCTCATCGTATCTATGGGACTGATGCTCGTGCGCCTATTGGGCGGGCCGACCCTTTATGACCGCCTTTTGGCTGTGAATAGTTTTGGTACGAAAACGGTCCTCTTCTTATGCGTGTTCTGTTTTATTATTGGCCGTCCTGACGGGGTTGATATTGCGCTGCTTTATGCGCTGATGAACTTTATTGGCACGATAGCCGTGCTGAAGTTCTTTAATTACCAAGCTTTGGATGTCGGGCTGATGCGCGGAGAAGATGCTGAGCGGGGAGGCCGCTCATGAGCTTGATTTTCGCCGCCGCTGCCGACACAGCCCACGCCGTAGAGGCCGCTGGCTATATGGATTGGTGGGGCATTATTTCCGTTATTGGTACGCTCGTCTCTATGGGCGCAGGGCTTTTCTTTGTGCTGGCCGGAACAATAGGGGTTTTGCGCCTGCCTGAATTTTATACGCGTCTTCATGCTGCGGGGATGACCGACACATTGGGAGCTGAACTCATTTTGCTCGCCTTGATTTTCCAAGCCGATAATCTGCAAATGGTGCTGAAGCTTTTATTGGTTGCCTTCTTCCTTTTTGTCACATCGCCGACCGCAACGCATGCCGTTGCGCATGCAGCCTTCCGCGCTGGGCTAAAGCCAATGCTAGGCCCTTACCGTGCGCCTGATATTGAGGAGGACGGATCATGAGTGTAATTGCGGCAGCAGCAGCGGAGCCAAGTTTTACCGTTCCAGTTTTGCTCTTAGACGGCAGTTTGCTCCTGCTCTTGGTCATTGTGGCCTTTGCGATTGTGCGCATGCGCTCGCTTTTCGCTATTGTCATGTTGCAAGGCGTTTACTCGCTTGTCTCTGCAGCGTGGTTTGTTTCGCTCGATGCGGTGGATGTGGCCTTCACCGAAGCCGCCGTTGGGGCCGGTGTGTCGACCGTCTTGATGCTATCGGCTATGTTGCTGGCAGATAGAAACTCGACGCCCGTACCTATGCGGCGGCAGCTCGGGGCGCTCGTTGTTGTCTTGGTCGCAGGCGCCGCCATGCTTTATGCGGTGGGGGATATGCCTGCCTTTGGCGACCCGAACTCACCCGCTAATAGCTATGTCGGCATGGATTTCATGGCGAAAACGGCAGAAGAAATTAAAATTCCCAACGTCGTAACTGCCGTTCTGGCAAGCTATCGGGGCTATGATACATTTGGTGAGGCTGTCGTGATTTTCTCGGCCGGTCTGGGCGTCTTGTTACTCCTCGGTCTGAACGGAAATGCAGGAAAATGGGAAGCTAAACCTAATGGCCAAGTGATTAAAGACCGCACTGCGCCGTCTGCTTCTCAAGGCGATGACCCTGATGACATTGAACATATGACGGAGAGCGAAGCATGAGCGATCCTGAAGCAAAATATGGCCGCGACCCGCATGTCCTGCTCCGCGTTATTGCGAAGTTCTTGATTCCGCTCATCGCGCTCTTTGCCTTTTACGTGCAATTTCACGGTGATTATGGTCCCGGCGGTGGTTTCCAAGCGGGCGTCATCTTAGCGGCCTCGGTTATTCTTTATGCGCTTGTCTTTGGCTTAGCTGAAGCCAAGAAAGCCTTCCCGCCGCGCCTTATTCGCTATGGCATGACCTTGGGGATTTTGCTTTATGGCGGCACGGGCGTTGTGAACTTTATTCTGGGCGGAGAGTTTTTGAATTACTCCAATCTCGCTCATGATGCGGCCCATGGTCAGCATTACGGTATTCTCGCTGTTGAGCTCGGCGTTTTGACAACTGTGACCACGGTGATGATTGCGATTTTTTATGCCTTTGGTTCGCGCCAGCCTGAAACCTCGGATGAGGATTGGTAGATGTCTGACTGGTTCTCACAATATAACTATATCGTCGTCATCATTTTGATGATGACAGGGCTTTATATCGTTTTTGCCTCGCGTAATTTGATTAAAAAGCTCGCAGGCCTTTCGGTTTTCCAAACCTCTGTGTTCTTGCTTTACATCACCATTGGTAAAGTCTCCGGCGGACAGCCGCCTATCTTGCTAGAAGATAAAAGCGGCGGTCACGGCGGTGATTACGGCGGCAGCGGTGAGGACGGTCACGTTCTTTTAGATGGCCCTATCCAAACTGCAGCGGGAGATAGCTCTTACATCTTACCGGGGCTGGGTAGTGATGTGCTTTATTCTAATCCTCTGCCTCATGTTCTGATTCTGACAGCCATTGTTGTGGGCGTTGCGACCTTATCCATCGGCCTCGCGCTGACGGTCCGCATTCGTGAGGTTTACCACACAATCGAGGAAGATGAGATTGAAGCTGCTGACTTTGTCTATAATTTGGAAGGGACGGCAGACTGATGTCCTTTCTTGATTTAGTACCTGACTGGCTCCTGATTCACGGGCCAGCTTTTCTCATGGCTTTGCCGCTGATTATGGCGGCGATTACGGCCATTTTGCCGAATAAGCGTGTGGCGTGGGGCAGTACATTTATTGTCACGGTCATATTGACGCTGACGGCTTTTGCGATTGCGCTTTATAACGCTGAAGTTGGGACGACGATTTATAAAATGGGCGGCTGGGCGCCGCCGCATGGGATTTCCCTGTTTATTGATGCGCTCAATGCGCCGATTATTGTCCTCATCGCGGTAATGAGCCTCATCACTGTGGTCTATGCGATGCCGGCCACCGTTGCGGAAATTAAACCCAATAAGCGCGCACCTTTTTATGCGGCCTTCTTGCTCTGCACAGCGGGGCTTTTGGGCATGGTTGTGACAGGCGATGCGTTTAACGTCTTTGTCTTCCTCGAAGTGTCGTCAATTTCGACCTATGTGCTTGTCGCTATGGGCGCGGCGCGTGATCGCCGCGCGCTGTCTGCAGCCTATAATTATCTCATTCTCGGCTCTATTGGCGCGACATTCTTCGTCATAGGTATCGGCTTTCTCTATATGGAGACGGGGACGCTTAATATGGCAGATATGGCTCGGATTTTGGCGGATCTTGATGGCGGCTCCCGTGTTGCGAAAGTCGCATTTGGCTTCATCATTATCGGCTTAGGATTGAAATTGGCCATGTTCCCACTGCACACATGGTTGCCGGGGGCCTATGCTTATGCGCCGACACCTGTGACGGCTTTCCTTGCCTCGACGGCGACGAAAGCGGCGCTCTATTTGCTCCTGCGATTCACCTTCTTTGTCTTCGATCCAAGCTATGCTTATGTCGCCGATGTATTGATGTTTATTTTGGTCGGCATGGGCGTTATCGGCATGGTGTTCG
>CAZNXP010000092.1:0-7459 GCA_964576955.1 uncultured Algimonas sp. | reverse complement strand
GGCCAGTCTACAGGTTAGCAGGCGGTTTTAGATTTTACTAACATAAGTCCCGACATTCACAGAAAATTTCCAAAATGTCCAATGCGGCTCAGTGTGAAAGTTTTCAGTATATCTCTCCCGTTGACTAAAGTCTTAGGCTTGAGATGTTGACCTAACTCGCAAATGCGCGCATTTGTTTTGGATGAAAGCGCATTTGTTCATTTCTTTTGGACTGCTCTTTGCTGCGATATTTTTTATGCGCGGCATGGATGCTATTATGGAACCCGGGCTTGGTTTGCGCGAGGTTTATATTTTAGGCGGTTTTCTTGTCGCCGGATTGCTTATTCGTGCGGGCTGGAAAGAACGTAAAACGAGCTAAGCGCCTTAGACTAAAGTCTCCCTACCCTTTGTTTATGAACTATCCGAAAATTCACTACGGATAATTCCGATTCATTTCGTCAATACACGAACAAAAATAGGGGAGGTAGTTTTGGCAACAACTAATGAACACGATCCAGAGGGATATTGGAAGGCGACGATACGCCTGACGATCTCGCTGCTCGTCATATGGTTTCTGGTTTCTTACGGAGCTGGGATCATTTTTAGGGAGGCGCTTGACAATCTATCTGTCGGCGGTGCTCCACTCGGATTTTGGTTCGCCCAAAATGGTGCAATCTACGTCTTCTTAGCTCTGATTGTGGTCTACTGCCGCAAGATGACCCAATATGAGAAGAAATTCGGAATAAAGGGGTAAGAGATGGTTGATCCTTGGACAATTTTTTGGGTCGTCCTGACCTTTGGTATTTATATTGGCATCGCGATTTGGGCTAAAGCTGGCTCAACGGAAGATTTCTACGTTGCGGGCCATGATGTTCATCCCACGGTAAATGGGATGGCAACGGCTGCGGATTGGATGTCCGCCGCCTCATTCTTGTCTATGGCCGGGCTGATTGCCTTTCTTGGCTATGGCGGCTCTGTTTATTTGATGGGCTGGACTGGCGGCTATGTGTTGCTGGCCTTGCTCCTTGCGCCTTATTTGCGGGAATTTGGTAAGTTTACCGTCCCGGACTTCGTGGGCGATCGATATTATTCGAAAATGGCCAGAATTATTGCCGTTGTTTGTGCCTTATTTGTGTCATTCACATATATTGCGGGACAGATGAAAGGCGTTGGCGTAGCCTTCTCAGGCTTCCTTGGCGTTTCTTATAATGTCGGTATTCTAATCGGTATGGCGATTGTCTTTGTTTACGCTGTTATGGGCGGGATGAAGGGCATTACCTATACGCAAGTTGCGCAATATGTCGTTCTCATCTTTGCTTATACGGTGCCAGCGATCTTTATGTCGCTTGCCATTACAGGCAATCCGATTCCACAATTTGGCTTTATCGGAAATGCAGCGGGGACAGATGTCAGTATGCTTTCCAAGCTAAATACGGTGGTCACCGATTTGGGCTTTACGGAATATACATCGACAACAAAATCTAAGTTAGATGTCTTCTGTATCACAGCCGCTTTGATGTTTGGTACAGCTGGACTGCCGCATGTGATTATTCGCTTTTTCACAGTGAGTTCCGCACAAACGGCGCGTAAGTCAGCGGGTTGGGCCTTGTTGTTCATCGCCTGTCTTTACACTGTTGCACCAGCCGTTGGCGCCTTTGCTCGTATGAACTTCATCGATACAGTCAATGAAGCGACATATATTGCTGACGGCGAAAATTATGATGAACGCTCCGCTGCCATTTTAGCTGATGGCGGAAAGCCAGTGCCGGAATGGTATAAGAGCTGGGAGAAAACAGGTCTTCTGGCCTATGATGATCTCAATGGTGACGGCGTTATGCAGTACCGTGGTCCGAACGCTCCGGATGGTCTCAAAAACGAAGTTGTGCCTAGCCGTGACATTTTCGTTCTTGCTAATCCACAAATCGCGAAATTACCGCGCTGGGTTGTTGGACTTGTTGTTGCGGGCGGCCTCGCGGCGGCTTTGTCAACGGCAGCCGGTCTCTTGATGGTGATTAGTTCGGCGGTCAGTCATGATTTGATGAAACGAACCTTCAAACCAGAGATGTCGGAGAAGGAGGAAATGAGAGTTGCCCGAGGGGCCGCGGCTGTCGCGGTGATATGTGCCGGTTTGACCGGGATATTCGCCTCCCAGCTCCCCTTTGTGGCGCAGGTGGTCGCCTTCGCCTTCGGACTGGCTGCGGCCTCTCTGTTCCCAGTCATCTTCTTGGGAATTTTCTGGAAGCGGATGAACCGTGAAGGTGCGATTGCAGCGATGCTTGTGGGTATTGCGACAACCTCCTTGTACATCATGTACTTCAAGTTCTGGGGCGGTACCGCTGCAGGCTGGTGGTTTGGCGTCTCGCCTGAAGGCATTGGCTTTGTCTTCATGTGGCTCGCTGTCGCGGTTGGTGTCGGTGTGTCCTTAATGACACCAGCGCCTCCGCAGGAAATCCAAGACCTTGTTCAGGATATCCGCATACCAGGCCAGCGTAAATCACATGGTATGGCTGAAGGGGGCATGGCGCCCGCTGAATAGGCGTCACACCCATATACGCCGATTATTGGCCGCGTCTCTTTGAGATGCGGCCTTTTTTATGGGGCTAAGACTATCGGCGACATTGCCAACTCAGGTTAAATTGCACATAGTAAGGCTGTAAGGATAGATTATGCCCCTATGGCTCATAGTTGTCGTCACGACCTTTTATGTATTGGGTCTGTTTTTTATCGCCTGGAAAGGTGATAAATCTGCGCAAAATAATGATGAAATTGGACCCTTGAGCGGGGTGGGCTATGCCTTGGCCCTTGCCGTTTATTGTACGTCTTGGACCTATTTTGGCGCTGTGGGGACGGCGGCCTCTGCAGGTTGGGATTATCTTTGGATCTATGCAGGACCGGCTTTGGTCTTTTTGTTATTCCCGCATGTTATTCGCCGGATTGGCGATATTGCCCAGCGCGAGAGTATTAACTCTCTGTCTGATTTTTTATCTGCCCGATATGGCAAAAGCCGGGGGGTCGCCATGCTGGCAACCTTGGCGGCTGTCATGGGGAGTTTGCCTTATATTTCGCTGCAATTGAAATCTGTCGGCCTGAGCCTCAGCGCCATGGCGGGGCAAACAGAACCGTCGAATGAGAGTATATTATTGACAGCGATTGCGATGGCCGCTTTCGCAATTTTCTTTGGCGCGCGGCAATCAGATGTGACCCAACATAACCGCGGATTAATGCATGTGCTCGGCTTTGAAGCGGTGATTAAATTACTCGCCCTCGTAATGGTCTGCGCGCTCTCCATTACCATTGTTGACGGGGGCATGACGACCATTGTGAAAGATGCCCAATCCCACTTTGGGGATTATAGTTTATCAGGTCGGGCCATCACCATCTTAGTTCTTTCCATGGCCGCTATCATCTGTCTGCCCCGGCAATTTCATGTGGCCATCATAGAACGCAGAGAAAGCTCCGAAGTAAACTGGGCGAAATGGGTTTTTCCGCTTTATCTTTTAATCACCAGCCTTGTCGTCATCCCCATTACGATGGCAGGTTTGTCGCAATATCCCACAGGTGTCTCGCCTGACTTATTCGTCCTACAGCTCCCGCTCGGAGAAGGGGATGGCTTATTAGCGATGTTTGTTTTTCTCGGTGGTTTTTCTGCCGCGACAGGCATGGTGATTGTCTCAACCATTGCCCTGTCGACGATGGTTACCAATGACATTATTGTTCCGAATTTTATTGAACGCGCGAAATTAACCCATGGGTCCGGAGATGGGGGCGCAAAGCTCATTCTTATTCGCCGCATTGTTATTGTCGTGCTTCTTTTGCTTGCCTATGGATACTACCGCCTTGCTGAAGATAGCGCGGCTTTGGCGCAAATTGGTCTTTTATCTTTCGCCGCAGCGGCACAATTTGCTCCGTCCCTCATTGGGTCAATCTATTGGCGTCACGGGAAAAAGAACGGCGTGATTGTTGGTTTGCTATGCGGCATATTGATTTGGGGATACACCTTATTCTTACCCGCCGTCATCGGCATTGAGACCATGGCCTCTATGGTGCCTGCAGCCTTACATCCTCATAGTCTTTTTGGCTTTCAATTTGGAGATAGTCTCACCCATGGTGTGTTCTGGAGTCTTTCAACAAATCTATTGAGTTTTGTTTTAATCTCTATGCTATCGACTGAACGGCTGAGGGACCGTGTCCAAGCGGTTGCCTTTACAGCAGCTGGGACAAATAAAATAACAACGGGCGTGTCTCCAAATAAAGAAATTACATCTATTTCTCCAGATGGTCTATTTGTGCTTGCCTCGAGGTTTTTAGATGCGGAGGCTGTGTCTCATTCCTTTGAATTATTTGCCAAAGAGAGCGGTGTCAAAATTAAGGGAAATGGCCCGACGGAATGGGGGTTAGTACAGCATACAGAAAAACTATTGGCCAAAGCTATTGGCGCGTCTTCGGCGCGCGTTATTATGTCGTCCGTCCTTGCGGGGGTGAATGTTGAACTAGATGATCTGCTGACAATATTTAACCAAACTAATTACACGGACCGTTTTGATCAACATATGCTGCAATCAACATTGGAGAATGTCTCTCAAGGCATAAGTGTGGTTGATAATGAGCAAAAGCTCATGGCTTGGAACGGCGCATATATTGAACTGTTTAACTATCCGTCAGAATTTATTCACGTCGGGGTTCCAGTCGAAATTCTAATCGAACATAATATTTCGACAGGCTGGATTGAAGGCGAAAACCATTCTGATCAAGCTCGCCGCCGCGTAAACCATATGCGGTCAGGTAAATCTCATATTTACGAACGCCAAAACCCTGATGGCCGCTACATACGCATTGTTGGTAACCCGATGCCAGGCGGTGGATATGTCACCACTTTCGCGGATATTACGGAAGATAAAAAACGTGAACGCGCGCTTGTAGAAGCGAATGAAACCTTGGAAGCCCGCGTCATCTCAAGAACTAAGGAATTAGAAAACTTAACAATAGATCTTGATAAAGCGCGTAAAGAAGCTGTTGGCGCCAATGCGTCCAAAACCCGCTTTCTCGCCGCTGCCAGCCATGATCTATTGCAGCCGCTCAATGCTGCTCGTCTATTTCTTGGCGCCGTTGATAGCGATGAAAAAAACGCAGATTTTCTTACCAAAGCGGATCACGCCATTCAATCTGCGGATCAACTTTTGAAAGGCCTATTAGATATCTCCCGTCTCGATCATTCTAATGTTGCCGCGCAAATGACGGAAATCTCATTGGGCCCGCTATTTGAAGACCTTGTTGACGAAGCTGCGCCAATGGCGATTAGCGCGGGATTAGACCTGAGATTTGTGCCAACCCGAATGAGCGTCAAAGCAGACCCTGATTATTTGCAAAGTATCCTTCGGAATTTTATATCCAATGCGCGCCGCTATACTAAAACGGGCGGTATCGTGATGGGCGCAAGACGGCGCGGCACTAAAGTGGTCATTGAAGTTTGGGATAGCGGCCCGGGAATATCGCAATCCGATAAAACCCTCATCTTTGAAGAGTTTCAGAGAATAGAGGAGGTCGATAATTTAGGCATTCGCGGCGCTGGACTAGGCTTATCTGTCGCGCAAAGAATGGCTGATTTAATGCAGGCTGAATTAGAGGTTAGGTCCCGGCTTGGAAAGGGCAGTGTTTTTTCAGTCTCCTTGGAGCGCGCAAGCCCCAAGCCTATTCGTCAAATCACGCCGCCATTAACCCAGAAAATTCAGGCGAAGGAACTCTCAGGTCTGACCGTGTTATGTATCGATGATGAGGTTACGATATTGGAGGGTATGACGGCCCTCTTATCCTGTTGGGATTGCGAGGTGTTGACCTGCACAAATGGGAATGACGCCATTGATCTGGTTTGTAATCATGATGTTAAAGCTATCATTGCTGATTTCCAATTGGGCCCAAATGAAAATGGACTCGATGTGATCGGGCATTTGCGTGAACATCTTCAGTTTCCTGAAAATGTGTGTTTGCTCTCTGCGGTGAAGCCAAAAGATATTCAGCGCAATGCCGTTAATGATAATGTGAAAATCCTGAGCAAGCCTGCCAATCCTGAAGATATAAAGAAGTTTTTGCTGGGCTGTATTATGCCGCAAGCTGCTGAATAAGTTGACTAAGCATTTAACCGTGTTGCGTCTCTGAAAATGAGCAATGCTTGGGTGCGGTTATTCGCTCCTAATTTTCTAAATATAGCTGTCATATGGGCCTTCACCGTGGCTTCGGAGATACCCATTTTAAACGCAATTTGCTTGTTGAGTAAGCCATCAGACAAACAGCTCATGACGCGGTGCTGAGCGGGCGTTAAGCTGCCGAGTTTATCGGCTGAGCCGTCATTTTCGCCGGCTATATTGGCAGCATTTTCTGGAAAACATGTTTTGCCAGACAGCACACGTTCAATAGACTTTGTTATGTCTTCCAAGGACCGGCTTTTCGGAATATAGCCGGATGCGCCGAGCGAAACTGCGGTCTGATAAGCCTGCTTGGATTCTGTCGCTGAAACAATAATTATTGGAAGGCTCGGGTGCTCAGATTTTATCTTTGAGAGGCCTTCAAAATCTTGAGAATCCGACAAATTTAAATCGAGTAGAATGAGTGAAAAATCATCGGTTTTCAGCGTCGATATCGCGTCGGCCAAAGTGGAGGCGCTTTGGATATTTGGTTTCTTGATTTTGCATTTCGTCAAGGCGAGCTCAAGCGCAGCTCGAAAGAGCGGATGATCATCTATCACCAGCACTTTGATTTGTTCAACCAAATTTCCCCCCTGCCGAGTTTAATCAGCGGTTTTCAACCTTAGTATCAGCTCTACGACTTTAGTGTATACGACCTTAGTCGTAGCACCAATGGCTAATGGCGTTGCGCCTTAGTTTCGGAGAAAACACTCCTGATAAAGGGGAGAATCTCATGAAAACTAGTCTCAAAATTTTACTACTCGCCTCCGTTGCGACAGCAATTGCGCCAATAGCGTCCGCACAAACCTCTTCTCTTGAAGCGCGTTTGCAAGCCATGGAAGCGCAAATTTCTCAGTTGAGAGCCGAACTGGCCGCTGAAAAAGCTCAAACAGACAATGACCTGATTTTGCTAGAACAAAAGGCCGAGACAATTATTTCGCCTGTGGCGTCTGCTCAAAAAGGGTCAGGGTTTAAAGTCGGGGACACGACATTTAAGCTGGGCGGATTTGTTGATTTCGATGCGCATGTTTCAAATTTTTCTGAAGGCGCGCTTGCAGGTGGATCAGGTGGACGAGATTTCTATATCCCATTCACAGTTCCAGTTGGCACTTCTGGGGATGGATCAACTGTAACCGACTTAACTGCGCAAGCTACACGTTTCTCGGTAACGGGTGAGCGTGATGTGGGTGGTAACAAAGCAACAGCTTACATAGAGACAGATTTTCTTTTAGCTGGGAATGGAAACGAGCGTATTTCAAGCTCCTTCTCCCCACGTCTACGCAGGGCTTACATAGACTATA
>CAZNXP010000091.1:0-7482 GCA_964576955.1 uncultured Algimonas sp. | reverse complement strand
CTTCCTCAGGATCCTGATCCGTTGCCGCGCCAGATTTTAATTGCTCTCCAAATTTATTTGAAAAGAGCTTGGGTTGAGCACATATTTTTTTGACGAGATCATATGTATTTATAAATACGATCCCCGCTGTCTCATCTCTGAAAACGGGCGCTTCGCGCCTTAGTCTCGCGTAAAAGGGATGGGGGTCCTGTAAGAACTTGGGGTCACTCGTATTCACTGCCGACAATGGACAGGTCGCAAGGTCCAAATTCAAATTCGACATGTTTTCCTCTTTTCTCTTTTCCTTGGCGACATTAAACCACATATCTGCAATGCTTTGAGCTAGCATTTTTAAGGGTGGGGTTTTGAAAACCCCCCGTTCACAACCCTCAATTTATAGAGTTGCATTTCAGCATCAGAATGCAAATTATAAATCCAAGATGTTCAAGATGAAGCCTTATGGAAACCAAAATGCCAGAAAATAGAAAATTCATTCTCAAACGGCGGCCTAATGGAAATCCGGTAAAAGAAGACTTTAGCCTCATCAAGGAAGCTATACCCGAAATTTCAGATGGCGAAATTTTGGTCCGAAATCATTTTATTTCTTTGGACCCTGCGCAGCGCGGTTGGATGTCTGACGCGCCCTCTTATATGCCGCCTATTCCCTTGGGAGACAGCGTGCGAGCGTCGGCCGTAGGCAAGGTTGTGCAGAGCACAAACCCCAATTTTGAACCCGGTCAATGGGTTTTAGGATTAAACGGGATAGAAGAATATTCACGCGTTGCAGAAGGCGGTTTCACAGCGCCTATAGATGTTAGCCTTGTTCCCTCTCCGACGAATTTTTTATCCATACTCGGCGCGGTTGGACTGACCGCTTATTTTGGCCTGCTGGATGCGGGCCAGCCCAAAGCAGGCGAGACTGTTCTGGTCAGCGGCGCTGCGGGCGCTGTCGGCTCTGCAGTCGGGCAAATCGCCAAAATAAAAGGCTGCCGTGCAGTCGGCATTGCAGGCGGCCCCGTTAAATGCGAGCGGCTGATAAAGGAATATGGTTTTGATGCCGCCATTGACTACCGCGGAAAAAACATAGACGCGCTTGATAAAGCAATCAGGAACGCCGCGCCTAATGGCGTCGATATCATATTTGAAAATGTTGGCGGCGATATTTTGGATGCTGGCATTTTAAGTCTAAATGAACAGGCTCGTGTGGTCTTATGTGGATTAATTTCAGAGTATAATTCGGAGCCTGTAGGCATTAAAAACCTCTGGCAACTCATTGTAAAACAAGCGGATATAAAGGGATTTTTAATTCGAGATTATGCGCCTCGGTTTCCAGAAGGCGGCGCGGTGATGGCAGGATGGATGGCCGAAGGAAAAATAAAACATAGAGAACACATTGAGACAGGCATTGAAAATGCCTTTGAAGCTTTCATGCTCCTCTTCAGCGGCGGCAATCAGGGGAAACTCATCCTTGACGTCAGCCCATCAAGCTAAGGCCTAGCCATTGCCCCCAAACAATCGTCAATGGCTTATTGCTGGTAATCCAAAGGGACGTCCTCTCAAAGCCTCTGATTTTAAATTTACTGAAGCCACTATCCCCGAACTTAATCCTGGAGAAATTTTGATTAAGGTAGACTATCTGGAATTTACTCCCTCTCTTAAGGGGCAGATGGAAAACCGTTTATCCTATGCTTCCAAAACGCAGCTTGGCGAGGTCATGCGCGGCCGAGGCATAGGAAGGGTGATAAAATCTAAATCTGATAAATTCCAAATCAACGATATCGCGCATGGTTACCTCGGTTGGCAAGATTATGCGGTTATAAACTCAGCCGATATTACGCCCTTAACGGACGATAAATACGCTAGACTTCATCTCGGACCATTGGGGTCAACAGGTATGGCGGCCTATTTTGGTTTATTCGAGGCTGGGCAACCAAAAAAAGGTGACACTATTATTATTTCAGGTGCTGCAGGCGCGGTCGGGTCTATGGTGGGGCAAATGGCGAAAATATCGGGCTGCAAGGTTATTGGCGTTGCGGGCGGACCGAAAAAATGCCGGCATCTCATTAAGAATTTAAAACTAGACGGCGCTATTGATTACAAATCTCAAAACTTATTCGAGGAAATGAAACGGCTTACCCCCAATGGTTTTGATATCATTTTCGATAATGTTGGCGGAGACTTCTTGGACGCCGCTTTGGAGAATTTGGCCGTCAATGCCCGCATCGTCATTTGCGGCGCTATCACGCGATATCAGACGGATAATCCGCCGCCGGGACCAAAGAATTATTTTCAACTCGTTCACAAACGCGCCACAATGCGAGGGATTTTATCGCCTGATTTCAAAGAGAAGTTTCCTGAGGCCAGAACAAAAATTCGGGAATGGTTGGATGTAGGGCAATTCCTCTATTTTGAGGACATCCAAGACGGATTAGAAAACGCACCCGAAACTTTCATGCGTTTGTTTTCGGGTAAAAATATCGGCAAACAGCTTTTGAAGCTTTAGAGGTCTGTCATCCGGCCAAATATCCGCCATCAACCGGAATATCTATACCTGTCGAATAGGCTGATTCATCAGACGCAAGAAAAACAATAGCATGGGCCGCTTCATCTGGTTTTCCTAATCTCTTCATAGGATGAAGACTGGCAAAACTCTCTATAACATCTTCAGCCGTACCCCCTGCTTCGATGCCTGCCTTGATATAACCATCAACCATTTCAGTATGGATAGCTCCGGGCGAGATTGTATTTATACGCACTTGATAGGCATTTTCGGAACAGTGCAGAGCGCTCGCACGGCTTAACATTAAAACGCCAGCTTTTGATGCGCAATATGCGGGTACAAATGACCCGCCTCGATGCCCTAATGTTGAGGCGACATTGACGATGCTGGAGCCTTCGACATGTTTCAATGCCTTAATGCCCGCTTGCGTTCCGAGGAAAGTGCCTTCCAGATTTATAGACATTGTATGACGAAAATCTTCTAGGCTCAGCTCTTCAATCGCAATTGGAATACTAACCCCTGCGGAATTCACGACAGACGTCAAACCGCCCATCATAGCCTTGGCGCGATCAACAGCTTTTTCCCAACTTTGCTTTGATGTCACATCCAATTCAACAAAGGAGAGTTCGTCACCGTATTGCGCGGCAAGGGCTTTGCCTTTTTCTAAATTGATATCACCAATGACGACCTGAGCCCCCTCATCTATAAATCGCTTAGCTGTGGCGGCACCAATTCCGCTGGCTCCCCCAGATATCAACGCTTTTTTGCCCAGTAATCTTCCCATGATAGTCTCCGTATCCAATGCTAGAGCAATCCGGCTTCAGCAATTTCATTTTTTCGAAAATGTATCACGGAGGCTCAAAACACAACTATGCTTTTAGCTATGCAGGCAATCAATTGAATAAGGCCCTGTCAGGGGTATTTAAACGATTTGGCTGGCTCTGAGTTTTTGAATTTGTGCAGGGCTTAAATCGAGTAATTCAGTTAAAACCTCCTCCGTATGCGAGCCTAGCTTTTCTGGGCCGCCCCAACGCACCTCACCTTGGGTCTTAGACATTTTTGGAAAGACATTTTGCATTTTCACGGAGCCATAAGTCTCACTATCAACATCAATTAGAGCTTCACGAGCTGCATAATGCGGATCCTCAATCATCTCCTTGGCGCGATAGACCTTGCCCACGGGTACAGCGTGTTTTATCATGAGGTCTTCAATATCACCAATCGCTTTATCGTTCGCCCAATCTTGAATGATTTCATCCAATTCGGTTTGATTTGCACCACGGGCCACATGAGTAGCATAACGCGGATTATCTTTGAGTTCTGGCATCGCTATGGCGTCAGACAGACGTGCAAAAACTGTGTCTTGATTGGCGGCAATAATGACCATGCCATCTGTACCATTGTAAATATTTGATGGCGCGATTGCAGGCAGGATGGAGCCTGACCGTTCGCGCGTATACCCTTCCACAGTATATTCGGCGACAAGGCTTTCCATAACCGTCAATACGGATTCATAAATACTGGCATCAATAACCTGACCCTCACCAGTCTTTTCCCGGTGATGGAGTGCCGCGAGGGCCCCCACTGTTGCATAAGTCGCGGCCAGTGTATCCCCAAGAGATATCCCTGCGCGTGAGGGTTTGCGGTCAGGATCACCCATCAGATAACGAACCCCGCCCATAGCTTCACCGACAGACGCATAGCCGGGACGTTTAGAATACGGCCCTGTTTGGCCATAACCCGATACACGTATCATGATGATTTTGGGGTTTATTTTCTTCAGGTCTTCATATCCTAAACCCCATTTTTCCATGGTGCCCGGCCTGAAGTTTTCGAGAACAAAATCAGCCTCTTTCACAAGTTGTTTAATGATATTTTGACCTTCAGTCTCGCGGAGATTCGCGGTGATACAACGTTTATTGCGCGCACAGACCTTCCACCATAATGGATAACCTTCCCGTCCCCATGTCCGCATTGGATCGCCCTTTCCAGGCGGTTCGACCTTGATAACATCCGCGCCCATATCGGCAAAAAGCTGCCCACAAAATGGCCCAGCAATTAGCTGACCCATTTCAATGACCCGAAGGTCTGTTAGCGGGCCTTTACAAGCCACATTAGAATTGGCCATCGACTTACTCCGCAGCTTCCGCGAGAGGAGCGGTTTTCCAAACGGGTTGCTTTGGCGCAGGCAGACCTGTTTCTTTCACACTATTCTCACGTAAGGTTTCAATATCAGGTCCGTAATTAAAGACTTCAATTGATCCACGGGATTTCCGCATTTTGGTTCTAAGTGCCTTAGTTGCTGCAACGTCGACCTTACTGCGCGTGACGACGACGCCGTAATCCAGCGCACCCTTCTTTGTAACAAGCCCTTGGCGGATTTCCTTCAGGACTAGTTCTGGATCCCGCTCTAGCGGATCGCCCCATCCGCCGCCGCCCCAGGTTACATATTGCAAGCTATCGCCTTCATGGACACTAATCCGGTCGACCTTTGCGCCTAGCATTTCAACGCTGCCGTCTGCGCGTGTCAGCTTCTTCCAAGAGCGTTTCGCAGGTTGCCCGCCGTTCACGCCCCATGGCGGCACAAACCAACGATCATCATGGATGGAAATCTGACCATCCTGAGTGAATCGGTAAGTCATGTTCACACCGTTTCCACCGCGGAAAACACCCGCGCCACCCGAGTCTGGTTCCGTAGTATATTTCTCGATAACCATCGGGAAATAACGCTCCAAAAACTCATTTGGAACATTGGTAAAATCAGGCCAGAGGGAATGACCATCTGGGCCATCTCCAAAGGGTTTCCCTGGGATGCCGCCAAAACCGATTTGGAAAAGCTGGTACCATTCATTATTCTCGTCAAATCCAGAAAACATCAAATGCGGGCTAGAAGAGAACCCGGCGGCACATAGGAAGTCAGGCGTTTTTTGTCCTAACAAGGCACCCAAAACATCAAAAATTCGTCCCAAAGCATGGGTTCGGCAAGATAGAGCTGCTGGGAATGTTGGCTTTAGAAGCGAGCCTTCTGGAATATTAACTTCAACTAAATCATAGAAACCATCATTAAAAAGAATCTGCGGATCAAAGACCATGACCATATAAATCCCGAAAAACATTCTGAACATATTTTCATTGAGATAGAAATTTATTGAGTATTCCGATTGCGGGTCTGTTCCGTCAAAATCGAGATAAACCTTCTCGCCTTTACGGTGCATTGTACATTTAATTTTAAAGGGTCCAGCACCATTTCCGTCATCACAAATATAGTCTTCAAATGAGACGGGTTCCTCACCGATGGATGTCATTATTAACTGACGCATCGCGCGGCGGTTCCGAGCTAGTAATTCATTCGTGGCTGAATTAAAAACATCGTCGCCGAAACGCTCACAAATCTCATTTACGCGCATTTCCGCCACGCGGCAGGACGCAACAATCGCATGTAGATCCGCTTTATACCATTCTGGCATACGGCTGTTATGCGCTGCAATTTCAACAATCTGTTCCTGGAACTCGCCTTTTCGGTAGAGCTTAACTGGCGGAATACGAATGCCTTCTTCAAAAATAGATTGCGCATCATTGGGCATAGAACCCGGAACTTTGCCGCCAATGTCCGTCATATGCCCAAACATTGAGGCCCAAGCTATGATACGTCCATTTCGGAAGATTGGTAAAATTATGAGCTGATCATTATTATGGCTGATGGCCCCTTCACAGGAATAGGGATCATTGAGAAGAATAACATCCCCCTCTTCAATCTCGCCGTGATATCCATTGAAAAATCCATCTAAAAATGAACCAAACTGCCCGACGATCATCTTACCGTCGCGGTTTGCAATCATTGGGAACGCATCGCCTTGCTCGCGAATACCCGGGGAGAGTGCTGTGCGGAATAATGTCGCGTCCATCTCAAAACGCGCATTGCGCATTGCGCTCCCAATAAGGTCTAGCGTGATTGGGTCAACTTTGACCTTTTTTAACGGCTTTTTATTTGTCTCGATAAATGTCGCAGCCATGTCGCCCTCCTATGCTTTCTTCTTCTTGGCCGTTTTGACCGGATTGATGATGATATTGCCGTAAGCATCAACTTTGGCTTCGCAGCCCGAATGCACCAAAGCCGTAGAGTCCATTTCGATGATAATTGCAGGGCCGAGTATTTTATTACCCGACTTGAGTTTATCTCGGTCATAAATAACCGCTTTTTTCATCTTACCGTCGATATAAACTTTGGTATCGCGCATTTTCGCGCCCTTGGCATCAGACGTACCTTTTTTGATTTTCATAGCCGGAAGATCGAGCTCTTTACCAAGTGCGACAGCCCTCAAATTTACAACCTCATGCTCAGAGTCCATATTGAACGTGAACATACGTTTATGCTCGGCATCGAATTCTGCGCAGAGACGTTCCAACCCATCTTTTCCAAAGCCCTTAAGATCAACCGCCATAGGAATTTCAAACGCTTGTCCATTATATCGAACATCTGCTTGGTAAGTCACAGTGATATCCTTGGATTTTGCCCCTTCCTTTTTTAGCTCATCAATCACTTGTTTTCCCATATCCTTAAGTATGGAGGCTATATTTTTAGAGCTCGTTTGTGACTTGCGTAAAGAATGTGAACGAGACGTCTCAGCCCTTGAGCGCGTTGTCGCATCGCCTACCGCGCAAAGCACGCCGGGCGAGCGCGGAACAATGACAGGCCAAGAACCCATTAATTTCGCAACCGCATTGGAATGCAAAGACCCTGCCCCTCCAAAACCCATGAGTGCGAAATCACGCGGGTCATAACCCTGCTGAACAGAGATCATTCGAAGCGCGCCAAACATGTTTTCATTGACGATATCAATAATTCCCGATGCCGCCGCATAAAGACCAATACCAAGTGCATCGGCAACTTTCTGGACGGCCGTTTCAGCCGCTTTGCGGTCAAGTTTAAATGCCCCTCCGAGAAGTTCTTCTGGTAGATAACCGAGCACAACATTAGCATCTGTAACTGTGGGTAAGTCCCC
>CAZNXP010000090.1:0-7636 GCA_964576955.1 uncultured Algimonas sp. | reverse complement strand
GGCAGCAGGGTGGCACCCCTGCTGCCTTTTTATTGGGCGCATATCTCTCTCTTTGAAACGTCACCCAATCTGACGCCGCAACCGTCCCAGCTAGCGCGCTGGGATCGGAAGCGGGATAAGGCGTTCGGGAGGGTTTATTCGGCAGCCTTATTGTTTATCGATAAAGTAAAAATATAGTCTTGTCCAGAATTATTATCGAAAAACAATAATAAACTGAAATTCAGTCTATAGGCCTATTCCGCGACGGCTGATGACATCAGCGTCTTAAACTCTGTAATTTTAACTCGGAATCCCGTCTTAAGCGTTTTTGACGCAACATTTTTACCTTGACGAGTGTGTTTTTGCCCCTATCTGCTAGCGGCTTGTAAATTTGACGAGAAGATCATTTCGCTATGCAAAAATTTCCTATGACTGTTCAGGGCCATGCCGCGCTGGAAAAAGAGCTGAAACATCTCAAAACGGTGGAGCGGCCAGAGATCATAAATGCGATTTCTGTTGCGCGCGATCATGGTGATTTGTCCGAAAATGCGGAATATCATGCGGCGAAGGAAAAGCAGGGTTTTATTGAAGGCCGCATACAAGAGCTGGAGTCCAAATTGGCATTGGCGCAAGTCATTGATCCGTCGACAATGTCAGGAGATGTTGTCCGGTTTGGCGCAAAGGTGAAGATCGTCAATGAAGATACGGATGAGGAGAGCACATATCAAATCGTCGGAGAAGACGAAGCGAATGTGAAAGACGGCAAGATTTCCGTGACCTCGCCAATCGCGCGGGCGATGATTACCAAAGAAGTCGGCGATGCTTTTGAAGTTATCGCGCCGGGCGGGTCCAAGGGCTATGAAATCCTAGAGGTCACTTATTCCTAATGTCGGGTCAGGGTGAAGCTGAGCCGCTTCGGTGTCTCATTCTCTCTGATGGTCGCCGCGGAATAGAAAACCAAGCCTTAGGTTTGGCGGAACGCTGCGCCGCGCTGCGTCCGCTGCGGCTTCAAACGCATCATATTTCCCATAGCAGTGCTTTAGCGGCTCTGCCGCCTAAGGCACAATTACGCCTCGCCAAATTTGACTTACCGGATTGCGACATTGCCATTGGATGCGGACGGCAGGCGATTGCGCCGCTCTTGCATTTAAAACGCAATCGGCCGTCGGTTTTTACCGCCTATGTTCAATACCCGCGCGTGGATACAAAACTTTTTGATTTGGTCATTGCACCAGAGCATGATGGAGTGAAGGGCGCGAATGTCGAGACCATGATTGGCTCGCCCAACCGCGTCACCAAAGATAAGATAATTGGGGAGACTTTGAGCTTTGCGGACGGCCTGTCCAAACTGCCCATGCCGAGAGTTGCGCTCATGATTGGCGGAGACTCAAAGACGCATAAATTAGATAAGGCCTCCCACGCCGCGCATATGAAAGCGGCGAAGGATTTGCTTGCGGCTGGCCAGTCTCTGTTGATTACAGCGTCGCGCCGCACGCCCGATTTCGCGGTTCTGGAGTGGAAGCGCCTAGCTTCTGATCATGACGTCGTTTGGTTTTATGACGGGGAGGGGCCTAATCCCTATTTTGCTTTCCTCGGCGGGGCGGAGATGATTCTCGTGACGGAAGACAGCACGAATATGCTGACGGAAGCCTGCGCGAGCGGGAAGCCCGTTTACCGCTTGCCCATGGCTGGCAAGGCTGGGAAATTTCAAACACTTTATGAGGCGCTGGAGACGCGCTGCCATGTCACGCTTTATGACGGGCAGTTGGGCGGCACAGATTATGCGCCCTTGGACGAGACCGCCCGTATCGCGCAGCAGCTTTGGATACATTATGAAAAAGCCAAGGGCGCACATGTGTAAGCTGTTTCGAAATATTTGTTTGATGCTCCTCCCGCTCTTGATGAGCGCGTGCCAGACCTTGACCATTGATGAGAGCTTTGTCTTTCAGCCCGGACAATTTGGCGACCCAAATGCGGTGCGAAACACCCAAATGCGCTATGAGAGTATTTTTTCTGAGCCGACAGATATTGACATCGATGTCTGGGCAGATGGCCAAAAAGCCAAGCACCACATCCGTTCAAATGAGTTTGTGAAATCACGGGTCACCCATGATGTTTTGAAATTGGCGCAGGCACATATAGCCATTACCCGCGTAGAGCGGCCATCTGTTGCCCGTCCTTTAGTTGTCCATTGCGGTGGTAATGCCTCCGACCGCTACGAATCTGGAAGCCTTTATGCGCAGAAGATAATTCCTTTCGCGGATGTGCTCATGTTTGATTATCCGGGATATGGCGAAAGTTCAGGACGGGCGGATGCGCAGAGTTTGCGAGACGCCAACCGCATGATTGCTGATTATGTAAAGACAGATTTAGCAGGACGCAGGCCTTTAATTTTATGGGGTCATTCTCTGGGCGGTTTTGTTTGCGCAGATATGGTTCAGCATTTCAGCGGCGTTGACGGGATTATATTAGAGACTACCGCCACAAATGCACAAGATGTGTCTGAAGCCGTGGTGCCGTGGTATGCGAAAATTTTTGTCCGTCCTCAGGTCGCCGAGAGCCTCAGCGCCTATGATATGGTCGAGACGCTCAGGGAGGTGGACACCCCCATACTAATTCTCGGCGCGGCAAAAGATAAAACGCTTCCCGTTGAGCTCAGCCGCAAATTGGCGGAAGGTCTATCATCAGCGGGCCGAGATGTGACCTATATTGAGTTTCCAGATGGCAATCATATTTCCGTTCCGACACAAACCAATTACCGCTCCGTCGTTGAAGGATTTATGACCCGTTTGGGCAATGGCCCGCAAAGTCTAATCGCGCTTAACACGGGCTGATGAAAAATCTTTACATCTACGCGCATTTGAGACGTTGCGAGCGGGCCGCGGCTCCCCTACATAACGCCTGAAACATAATAACCTAATTTTTTGAAACGAGTTCTCTCATGAGCGAAACCATTCATCACCGCGTTCTTATTATCGGCTCTGGGCCAGCGGGTTATACGGCCGCAGTCTATGCGGCGCGGGCTATGCTAAAACCCGGCATTGTTGCGGGAATGCAACCCGGCGGGCAGCTCACAATCACGACGGATGTGGAAAATTACCCAGGATTTCCTGAAATTATGGGACCCGATTTGATGGAAAAATTCAAAGAGCATGCTTTGAAATTCGGCACGGCTTTCCATGATGATATTATCACGGATGTTGATTTTTCCGGCAAACCTTTCGTCATGAAGTCAGAGAGCGGCACGACCTATACCGCCGATGCCGTCATTATTGCGACAGGCGCTCAGGCGAAATGGCTTGGCCTACCGTCCGAGGATAAATTCCAAGGCTTTGGCGTCTCTGCCTGCGCGACCTGCGACGGGTTCTTTTACCGTGACCGCGAAGTTGTCGTTGTCGGCGGCGGTAATACAGCCGTTGAAGAAGCGTTGTTTTTGACGAATTTCGCTTCCCGCGTCACCCTCGTCCATCGCCGCGATACGCTGCGGGCTGAGAAAATTTTGCAAAAGCGTCTATTCGATAATCCAAAAGTGGAAATCCTATGGGATACAACATTGGAAGAAATCTTAGGTGATGAGCAGCCGCTTGGCGTGACGGGTGTACGCCTAAAACATGCCAAAACCGGAGAGGTCTATGACCGCGCAACCCACGGGGTTTTCATCGCGATTGGTCACAAACCCTCGACCGAAATTTTCAAAGGCCATATCGCTATGAATGATGGCGGCTATGTCACGACGGCAGCGGATAGTACGGCGACGAGCGTGCCGGGCGTGTTTGCCGCCGGCGATGTTTCGGATGAGCTTTGGCGCCAAGCCGTGACGGCAGCCGGACTTGGCTGTATGGGCGCGCTGGAAGCCGAGCGTTATTTGACGGAACAAGCCGCTGAAGCTGCTGCCGAGGCGGCAGAGTAAGTGCCTCACTCCCTCGATTGGGATAAGCTGAAAACATTTCATGCGGCGGCGCTGACAGGCTCTCTGACGGCGGCGGCTGACAAGCTAAAAATTTCTCAATCGGCGGTGTCGCGTCAGATTACGGCGCTAGAAGGTTCGCTCGATATGCCGCTCTTCCATCGGCATGCGCGCGGGCTAACCCTAACCGAGCAGGGAAAAATCCTCTACCAAGCGGCAGATGAGGTCGCGGTGAAAATTGCGCGGGTGCAAAGTCATGTCATTGACTCGCGCCAAAAACCGCAAGGCGTTTTGCGCGTCTCCACGCCCATTTCGCTGGGGTCAAATTGGCTGCCCTCTGTGTTGCCAGAATTTATTCGGGCCTATCCTGATATTGATGTTCAGCTTATCTTAGAAGATGCAGAGCATGATTTATCGGCCTTTGATGTGGACTGCGCGCTGCGCCCGTGGCCCTCGACGCAAGGGGACGTGATTGAGAGAAAATTGGGCCAAATCACCCAATCGCTTTATGCGAGCCATAAATATCTGTCAGATTACGGCGCTCCGGCCTCTGCCAAGGACCTTGATAACCACAAAATTGTGGCCTTCGGGGATTTGATACCCAAAAATCTACATAGTGCGAATTGGGTTTTGGAGCTCGGACGCGGCGAGAAAGAAGCGCCCCGAAAGCCTGTTTTGGTTGTCAATAACCTGCACGGGATTATGCGCGCGGCAGAAGCGGGAATCGGAATTGTCGGAATTCCGGATTATATGACTGTTTTGTCGAAACGGCTTGTGCGGGTTCTCCCCAATGTGCGCGGGGAAACCTTTGATCTTTATTTTGTCTATCCGACTGAATTGAGAGGGTCTGTTCGCGCCAAAGTCTTCCGCGAATTTTTAACAAATGTGACGCGAGATTGGCCGAAATCCTAAAATTTGGTCCATTTATGACCTGAAAGTGAATAGCTGGGCGCAATCAGGCCGCTTTCTATGCTTTTTTGCATAGCTCTATTGCATGCGCGCGGGTTCTGTAAGTTGATTTATATCCCTATATACTGAGCACGAACGCGGCAACGTCCTCCCCTTCTGCGCCGCGGTTCATACCGCATTCTCTCTCCCCGATTGATTTGCGAAGACTTTTACGGCCCCTGCTTCGTGCAGCGGGCCTTTTTTTTGGTTTGTTAACCTTAGGTCCTGATAAGGAATAAAAACTATTGCCTCCTCAAGTGTGGGTGCGGGGCTATGGGGAGAAAAACATGCCGGATAGGGCAGATACGCAAACCACAAACGAACTAAATGATATAGATTATGCTAGAATATTGGGTGAGAACCTCGTTTCAGGCGTGAGTATTCTGGATGAAGATATGAACTATCTGTTCATTTCTGACTCTGTGTATGACAGCATAAATATTGAGCGTCACGAGCTAGTCCCAGGAGACCCGCTCTCAAAATGTCATGAATTAATGGTGGCCAACGGGATGTTGACGCCTGAATTACTTGAGGCGCAAAAGCTCTCCCCAAAAGATCAAATAAGACGCAATATGACAGGCGAGTCCGAAGACTCGCGTCTGATGACATTGGGGGATGGGTCCACCCACCGCTTTATTCGTAAAGCCCTGCCATGCGGTAAAACCATTTCAATTGCCGATAATGTTTCAGATCTTGTTGAGAAAGAGAAGCTGCTCGACAAAGCTTTGTCCTTAGGCGAGGCAGGATATTGGTCGTTAGATGTCGCGACGAATACTTATCGGATTAGTGCGTCCCTTTATGATTTCTTTGGCGCGGCGGTCTCTCAAAAGGTACATGAAAAAGGTATCATAGCGAGCGTGCATCCCGATGATCGAAAGGCCTTTGGGGCCGCTCTCAAAAATGCCCCGAATACGCAAAATCGTTTCCAAGTGACCTGCCGAGGGCTCACTGACAAGCCGGAGGAACAATGGACCGAAGTGACGGGCGAAATCATTCGAGACGCTAAAGGTCAGCCTATTCGCCTCGAGGCTTTCGTCAAAGATGTGACCATCCAGAGACATCAGGCGGCAGAATTAGAACGCGCTAAAGATGAAGCGATTGCAGCCTCCCATGCGAAATCCGAATTTCTGGCCAATATGAGCCATGAAATCCGGACGCCTATGAATGGTATTCTTGGTATGGCGGAACTTTTGAGTAATTCTGATATCTCGGAACGTCAGCTCGAATTTGTGTCTGTTATCAATAATTCTGCCTCGGCGCTCTTAACAATTATCAATGATATATTGGACTTTTCAAAAATTGAGGCGGGAGCCTTTGAAATCGATCCTGTGCCTTTTGATTTAAAATCTTCAATCGGTGATGTCGTGTCTCTTTTGCGAAATAAGGCGCATGAGAAGGAGCTTGAGTTAGTTATAAATTACCCATCTGATTTGCCGAGAAACTTTATCGGAGATGCAGGCCGAATACGTCAGGTGATTACGAACCTCATTAGCAATGCGGTAAAGTTTACGGAAACAGGTCATATTACAATTGACGTTGAAATCCAACGGAGCCGCGAGATTGCGATTTTAACCCTTGCTGTAAAAGATACGGGGATTGGCATTTCGCCGGATAAAATGAACCGCATCTTCGAAAAATTTACCCAAGCGGATGGGTCGACCACCCGCGTTTATGGCGGCACGGGTCTTGGCCTTACAATTTCCAAACATATCGTTGAAATGATGGGCGGCCGTATGCAGGTTGAATCCGAACTTGGCAAAGGGTCGAGCTTTGGCTTTCGCGTACCCTTGCCTATTGATTATGAGGCGAAAACTGAAGTTTTTGACAGCAGCCTGCTAAAAGGTCGCCGCGTCCTTATTGTCGATGATTTAGAGGTCAATCGACTTCTTTTTACAGAACAGCTTAAAGCTTGGGACTTAGAGGCAGATATTGCTATGGACGGTGTGGAGGCGCTTACAAAACTTAAATCCGCCCAAAATGACGGCGCGCCTTTCGATTTAATTTTGCTCGACTTCCTGATGCCGGGTATGAATGGTCAGGATTTTGCCCGGCTAATTTCGCAAACACCGTCTATAGAGTCTCCGCAAATAATTATGCTGTCCTCCTGCGATCAGCCGGTGAGTACAGCTGAATTAGGGGAAATTGGAATCGACAGCTATCTCGTCAAACCTGTGCGGGAGCGTCGCTTATTTGATACGATTGTGAAGGTTGTCTCAAACCCTATTGACCGCGTGGAAGAAGAAAAGCCCTGCGTCGCAGAACAAAAATCCCGGGTGCCCACAAAGCAAGAAATTTTAGTGGCCGAAGATTTCCCGCTGAATCAAGAGGTTGTCAAACTCATGTTGGCGGATAGTCAATTTAGGCCTGTTTTTGCGAATAATGGACAAGAGGTCCTCGATCTTTACACGCAAAATATAGGTCGCTACCCGCTCATTTTGATGGATGTGTCGATGCCCGTCATGGACGGCTTCCGCGCGACGCAGGCCATCCGTGCTTTTGAAAAAAAGCGGGGTTTGAATGCCATTCCCATCATCGCACTCACGGGCCATGCGCTGAAAAATGACCGCCAAGATTGCCTCGCGGCTGGCATGGATGATTTTCTGACCAAGCCTGTTAAACAAGGGCAATTGATGGAGAAGATTGAAAATTATTCAGGCCGCGCCATAGATATTCGTCTCACGGCGTAAGGAACCTAGAACATGATTCATATAACGCGTTCATTGTTTTTCATCGCCGCGATTTCTGCTGCCGCCGCATGTACGGACACCCGTGAAAAAACATCTCTAGAAAATACATCTCTGG
>CAZNXP010000089.1:4570-7719 GCA_964576955.1 uncultured Algimonas sp. | reverse complement strand
CCAGAATTTTTGGTCCGGGGGACCAAAAATAGGGAATCGCCAAGCCCGATAGGGCGTGGATTGATGTGAAGCATCAAATGGATGGTAGAGATTCAAGCCTCGTTGAATTGATGGTTAGCTTTGGATGAAAGGTCCTCGGGACAAGCCCGAGGATGACGCTAGGGTTAGTGGGTAATCCGAAAGCTAATTATCCAAATACACAAGTCCCTAAAGCAAACCGCTCTCCGTCCCCACAAACTCCCCCAACCCCGTCACCACTTCATCGCGCACCACTACCCCATCCCCATCTAAATCAAAGAGCATCAAATAGCGTTCTATCGGGGCTTCGAATAAATCTTGCCCAAATTGAACAGCCTCTTCTAGGCTCATCAGCTCATCATGGGTTTCGTCAAATTCGAAAACCCCTGCCAATCGATCTGCGTTATCAATTGAAAAGGCAGAGCGCGTTTCAAACTCTATGCGCGTAACATAACCGCGCCGATTTAAATCGGCTGCCAAAATACCGCCTCGCCCTTGGTCCTTCTCAACGAGCGCCTGCAACATCGCATGACCCTGCACAGCCTCATAGGTCACAGGGCCATAGGCCGTGAGACCGTCATAGGCGTTTAAGATCCGCTGCGCCGTGAGCTGCGGTGTTTTTTCAAAGGCGATTTCATAGCTCGAACTAAATTCCGTTGGTAAAGCGCTGGGCGCGCTCACAGTCGGCGCCGCAGCAGGTTGCCCTTGCCCGCCCAAAAAGCCTGCGCAGATGAAAAGTCCTATTTTTAGAATAATCCTCATAATACACGCAATGATTGTATAAATATGTAAAAATCTTCTAAATTGCTTTAATTTTATGCCGCCGTCTTTCGGTCATCACAAATGCAGCTGATGGAGACAGCTTCATTCACGCAAGACGAGAGTCCTCTTGTGCGCGCCATTGTTTTGGGTCTAACGTCACGGAAAATAAATCAGAAGAAACCTTAGGGGTATGGCCATGCGTTTAATTTCGATCTTATTGGCGGGAACACTCGCTATGGGCTTTGCAGGATTGGCGCATAGCCAAGACGACGATACGGACAAGGCCCCCGTCATAGAACTCGCGGATTATTTGGATTTCGAATCTGTCTCTACCCCGCAAATTTCGCCAGACGGGAACCAAGTCCTTTTCACCCGCCGCCGCGTCGATAAAATGAAGGACCGCTTTACCTCTTCGCTGTGGTTGATGGACGCGGATGGCACGCGGCAAAGAGAGCTCATGAAAGGCGGCGCAGGATTATGGTCCCCCAGCGGAGACCGTATCGCCTTTGTCAAAAAGGACTCAAATGGAACGCCGCAAATACATACGCGTTTTATGGACGCCGAAGGCTTAGTCACACAGGTCACCTCTTATGAAAATGCGCCGCGATCTATGGCGTGGTCACCAGATGGAAAACATATCGCCTTTGTCGCGCGCGTTCCGGCCAAGCCAGACTGGACCGTCGACCTCCCGGGCCGGCCAAAAGGGGCGAAGTGGACAAAGGACCCTGCCGTGATTGACAGTCTACATTACCGCCAAGACCGCGTGGGTTTGACCAATACGGGATTTGATCATTTATTTGTTGTGCCTGCAGAGGGCGGAACGCCGCGGCAGCTCACAGAAGGTGAGTTTAATGTAGGACAACGCGGGATTGGCGTTATCGCTGGCTCGCCTAAAATTACATGGTCTCCCGATGGCCGCTTCATTTTATTTGACGGTCCGGGCAAACCTGTTGAGCGGCCAAATTGGTTCGAAAGCCATATCAATATTGTGGATGTAAAATCGCGAGAACAAATCGCCCTCACCGAAGGCACGGGCACATATGGCGAGCCTGTTCTCTCGCCTGATGGACGCAAAATCGCCTTTTCAGGATATCCCGACCATAATACCTCCTATCCCGTCCCAAAACTCTATGTGATGAATATTGACGGATCGGATCAGCGCGTATTGGCGGAAGACCTGCCAGACGGGCCAATGTCATTGAACTGGAGCGCCTCTGGCAAAGAGATTTATTTCACCATGAATGATGCGGGGCAGCGCAATGTCCAAGCCATTAATTTACAAGGCCGTATGCGCGACATCACAGACGGAAATCAGGTGGCTAATCTCTCTAGCCTGTCCAAGTCAGGGAAAGCGGCGCTCACCTTCACGAAATCAGATATGCCAGGCTCGATTGCGGTTGTTTCAAACCTCGCGAGAACCGCCGATTTGGAACCTCTCATTGACGTAAACGCGGATATTTTAGGCGATAAGACCATCGGCGATGTGGAAGAGATTTGGTATGACGCCGTCTCGGAAGATGGCGAAGAAGCCCGCGTTCAAGGCTGGATTGTCTATCCGCCAGACTTTGACCCCGATGAAAAATATCCGCTCATGCTCTCCATACATGGCGGCCCACATGCGATGTCGACCAGCGGGTTTAATTTCACCTTCCAAGAATTCGCGGCGCGCGGATATGTCGTCCTTTATACAAACCCAAGAGGGTCCACAGGCTATGGAGATGAGTTCGCCAATGCCATTCGGCACCGCTATCCGGGGCCTGTCGATTATGCTGATCTCATGGCCGGCGTTGATCTCGTTACTGAGCGCGGATTTATTGACGAAGACCGTATGTTTGTGACGGGCTGCTCAGGCGGCGGCGTGCTGACAACGTGGGTCATCTCTCAAACCAATCGCTTTGAAGCCGCAGCAGCCCTCTGCCCCGTTGTGAATTGGATTGGCATGTCAGGCACGACAGATGTTGTTGGCTGGCTTTATAACTTCTTCCCGAAGCCCTTCTGGGAAGACCCAAAGCCATGGCTCGACCATTCCACCATCATGCAAGTCGGTAGTGTCGAAACCCCGACCTTGTTGATGACGGGAACAAAAGACCTCAGAACGCCGCTCGGCGAAGCCGAAGAATATTTCGCGGCCCTAAAAATCCGCGGCGTTCCAACGCGCCTTATCCCGATGGAAGGCGAATATCACGGCACGCGCTCCATTCCGTCTAATTACTTGCGCACAAGTTTGATGATGCGGAAATGGTTCGATGAACATGGCGGGGGTGAAGAAGAGTCAGAAATAGTGGCAGGATCAGGATCAGGCGAGTCAGCGGCGAATGAGTAATTTTACTGGAGACAGTCAAACCTAGGTCTAGACCACGATTATTTCC
>CAZNXP010000089.1:0-4470 GCA_964576955.1 uncultured Algimonas sp. | reverse complement strand
AATGGGAAATTACAAAGCGATAGTTTTCACCAAGACATGTTGGACATATTCGTTCCCAAACCGCGCGAAGAGAAGAGCAGCCGTGCACCCCATCGCGCCCCCAATAGAGATCGCAATCGCGACCCTCGATTCCTCTAGCGGCTTGGCGTCGCGGCACTCCCTGCCAGCAATCCGCCGTCCAGCGTGAGTTCAGTCCCCGTCATATAGGCCGCTTCATCACTGGCCAGTAGTAGCGCGACGGCTGCGACTTCTTCCGCTGTGCCAAAGCGTTTCATTGGCGTGTCCGCGACAAAGCTCGCCATGCGCGCTTCGCGGTCAGCTCCGTCGCCTAACATCGGCTCCCACATGGGCGTGAGAATTGCGGCGGGGTGAATGGAATTACACCTTATGTTCAGCCCTTCCCCCGCGCAATAGAGCGCGACCGTCTTGGAATGATTGCGAATAGCGGCTTTAGACGCGGCATAGGCTGCGGCGCCCAGAATGCCGACGAGGCCAGAGCGCGAGGAGATATTGATAATCGAGCCAGAGCCCGCCTTGCGCATCGCCCGAATAGCGTAGCGGCAGCCGAGAAAGGTTCCGTCTGTATTTGTTCGGTGGACACGCCGCCAATCTTCGAGCGCGGCGTTTTCGGGGTCTTGCGGGGCGGCGCTCTCTTCGAACCCCGTTATGCCTGCATTATTCACCACGACATCCATGTCGGGATAGTCCAGCGCGGCGCGCTCCCAATGGGACTCCTGCGCCACATCGAGCTCATAAGGCGTCCCGCCTAATTTTTTTGCCGTTTGCTGGACGGCATCAAAATCAATATCCGATAATATGACCTGTGCCCCTTCGCGGAGAAAGCTCGCCGCAATCGCCTCGCCAATGCCGCGCGCCGCGCCCGTGATGAGACAGCGCTTATTTTCTAAACGTTTCATGAAAACTCCAATGTCAGAGAGCCGCCTCGCAGGGGCGGAAATTAAAATCTAAATCTATGATTTGGATTTTAATTGTTCATTGTCTCTCACCAGATTGGATGCTTCTGATTAGGCCGCGTGAATTATTTTCGCAAGGGCCTTCCTAAGACGTCTTTGCCTCAATTTGGGCCTCAGGCGTTTTTAGCTGCGCAACAAGGATGTCTGGCGTAGAGAGGTCAACGCCTTCATGAACACTAGCGGTAAAGACGGCCTCATTCACCTTAAACATAGTGCCCATTAAATGTTTGCGCACGGTTGAGGTGACCTTGGTATTGGGAATACGGTCCAAATAAACCCAAAGCGTATATTCTAGGGCGTAATCCCCGGCATTTGTCATCGCCCATTCGAAGGGTTTATTTTCATTGACACAAATATAATCCGCTTCGTTACAAATCTCATTGGCCTCTTCGAACATATCCTCAATGGATTTGCGGAACTCCATGAGCTGGGTTTTGCGGGTTTCTCTATCATCCCCAAATGTTGGATAGCCAATATTATATTTTAGGCTTTGGCGAATACCATGCGCGCTGGTCACGCGGGAGAGATTATCAATACGGTTTTGAATAAATTGCGTATTGCGCAGCAAAGTCCGGTGATTATTTCTAACGTCATAAAGCACGACATAGATCAGCGTAATCCGCGCAATAATAAACTCATCCTCATGACCATCAATTATCACAACATCCCCGTCGACAAGAATATCAGAGTTTAAGATAATCAAGCCGCTGACAATATCTGGCGCCCAGATGCCGCTGGTAAAGGCGAGGAAACCAATGAAAATACCGAAAATACCAGTTGTCCCTAACAGGCTATCTGCGCCCCAGGTTTTGATCAGCAAATAAATAACCGTCAGAACAATCACGCCCAACATAACAAGACCGACAAGGCGCGAATTATAGGTTTCGATATAAACCGTTTTCTCGTCTATCTCCCGCGTTCGCCCAAAGCGTTTGCGCGAGAGCGTATCGGCCAAACTATAGAGGAAGACACCTGCGTAAATTACCATGAGAGACAAGCCCAGATTAATAACATAGCCTTCATAGCCGCCAATGACCTGCCCAGCTTCATTATACTCAACAGGGAAAGTTGTCCGCAGCGCAAAATCAATCACATGGAAAATAATAACAAGCAGGTTCAAGGCCTGAAAGATTTTGACCCGGGTTTTATTCTCTTGATTAGGCGAAATGACGTTGAGAATGGGCCGCGCGAGAACAAAGAGGATAATGTTCAAAAAGAACAAAATGCTCAACCCAATGCTATCGCCGGAGAGTAACTCGTCAATTAGCCCTTGTAGAAATTCCACGCTTATCCCTTTCCAGAATAATTTAAACATAATGGGTGAAATCAATGATGACCAGAGAAGAACACGGCGGTTTGTCTCGCGTCAGGGTTAAACGCGCCTAAGTGTTCGCGCCTTGACAGATTGCAAGCTGCCGCCTACGCGCCGCGCTAACTCTGGCCGTGACGGGCCCCACCTGTTTCGCGGACGCCCACCATGAAAACTTTTGAAAAGCTTGAACTGGCAGAGCCTTTAATGCGCGCGCTCAAAGATCTGGGTCATAACACGCCGACGCCCATCCAAGTCCAAGCCATTCCGCCGGCCCTCAAGGGACGCGACGTCATGGGCATTGCGCAGACAGGCACTGGGAAAACGGCTGGCTTTACGCTGCCGACCCTCACCCATATTTTCCGCGAGGACCAAGACCCGCCCAAACGCGGCGCCCGCGTCCTTTCCCTCGCCCCGACCCGCGAGCTTGCGAGTCAAATCGCAGAGAGCGTGCGCAATTACGGGCGTCATATGCCGCATCTATCTGTCGCCTGTGTTTATGGCGGCGTTCCCATTGCGCGCCAAATTAAACGGCTAACCGGCGGGAATGATGTGCTCGTCGCGACCCCCGGACGGCTCATTGATTTGCTCGACCGCAAAGCCATTAAACTCGATCAAGTCGAGATTTTGATTTTGGACGAAGCCGATCAAATGCTGGATATGGGTTTCATCCATGCCCTCAAGAAAATCGTGAAGGTACTGCCGCAAAAACGCCAAACTTTGTTTTTCTCGGCCACCCTCGCGCCGAAAATCAAAACCCTCTCCAAGCAATTTCTAAATGACCCTGTGCATGTCTCTGTCACGCCGGCCAACCGCACTGCCGATAAAGTCACCCAGCGTATTTACAAGATGTCACGCGGGGGCAAGCAAGACCGCCTCGCCGTGGAACTGCTGCGCGAAGACGTCGGGCGCTCCCTCGTTTTCACTCGCACGAAACATGGCGCAGACCGCGTCGTCAAACGCCTTGCCAAAGTCGGCATTCGCGCCGTCGCCATTCACGGCAATAAAAATCAGAACCAGCGCACGCGCGCGCTGGACGCGTTTAAATCGGGCGAGGTGCAAACGCTCGTCGCAACAGATGTAGCGGCGCGCGGGATTGATATTCCGCTCATCACCCATGTGTTTAACTTTGAATTGCCCAATGTGCCCGAACAATATGTTCACCGCATTGGCCGAACGGCGCGGGCCGAAGCCGAAGGCATGGCGATTAGTTTTGTCGCCACAGAAAAAGATTCAGACGAGCTGAAATATCTTCGCGATATTGAAAAGCTCCTGAAAGAAAAGATCCCAGAAGGCGACGCGCCACCTGATTTAGACGCGCGCTTTAAAACCATGCGCGCCCGCAAAGCCTTGCCGAAACCCGAAGCGCCAAAACCCGATACGCGAAAGGGACGCGGGAAATCCAAAAAGAAAAAGAAAGCCCGTTTCAGCAAAGACCGCGAGAAGAAAACTGAGAAGACTAAAGGCGCAAGCCAAACGCGCGGACGAGGTAATCCCTCGCGCGCCCTGCCGTCCTCTGATGACACACCAAAACGCAACACCCCCTCTCGCGAAGGCCGCAGTCGCAAAGCGCCGCATAAGGACGGCGGCAATAAGCCCGAGAAAATGACGGGCGGCGCGAGCCCCGAAACGCGCGGGCGCAAAAAAACAGGCAGCAAACCTAGTGGGGGGAAACCTCAACACGGCCCGTCAAAAGGCCGCGGTTCCGGCGGAGACGGCGCTCCGAAAAGAAGACGGAATAATCGGCGGCGCGGGAAGTCTGATGGCGGACCGAAAAGCGGGGGCTAGGCGAGCCGCTAGGTTTACACCTCCTCCTTCACCATAACGCTACCCCTGCACCATGGGTTACAGGTTAGTTGTTTGGTTCCAAACAACGAGCCCAGTAATGACGGCTGGTGATTGAAGCGATAGGCTCATAAAAAATTCCGCCATCCCCGACGTCATTGCAAGATCGTCGTTTGTCCACAAACGACTAATTCTTGCAATCCACCTATAGCTATTTTTGGATTACAAGAACGGGGTCTTGTAATGACGGAATGTTGGTCTGGCTGGGCACATAATCCTGCTTATGACACCCTTAAAACGCCCATAAATCCACCGTTTTAAAAAACATAATTCACGGTTTTATTTTCTGCCTCATATTTAAATGGTTCTCTCAAGCACTGGACAGGTAAGATATCGACTTGC
>CAZNXP010000088.1:0-7741 GCA_964576955.1 uncultured Algimonas sp. | reverse complement strand
CCCTTATCTCGCCCCATTTTATTCACGGATTCCCAATCAGTCTGAAGCTGGTGTTTCGAGCGTCGCCTTTGGAACTGGCGGCTGTTTGATTGATTTGGAAAAATGCAATTTACCAAACCCACCTTTCGACACACACCTGAATGAAAGTGGAGGCGAAGACGACATATTCTTTGAATCTTTAAACAAAAGCGGGACGCTTTATGGATGGGCGCCCGACGCGCTATGTTATGAATGTGTTGAAACAAATCGCACCACAACAAAATATATTTCCAAACGAAATTTTGGCTTTGGCCAAGGCCCGAGCCGAATTGCAGCAAAAAAAGGGATATTGGGGACCCCGCAGATTTTTCGCCATATGAGCGTCGGGTTTTTTCAACTTGTTATTTTCGGACTTATGTATCTCATTTCAAAAATGATGAAACGTCCGTCCCAAATTCGCTATCTAGCCCTTACCGCACGGGGCTTGGGTAAGATATTCTGGTTCGATCGTTTCCGCCCAAAACTATATGGGAACGCGTCGTTAGGTAATTAAGATCGTCTTAGCTGTCTTGCGTAAAACCTAAACGAACCCTCACACTTGCGTTTCATAAAACTGCAGGTCATCATGATTTCATGTCAAATTCCCCTAGAGATTCTAACGTTATACCGTATGGGGATATTATAATCACGGATATTGAACGCCAAAAACGAAAAGAGTTAAAACGCGCGCCAAAACCTCGGGTCGCCTCAACACTTGTTCTGACCTGCGGGTCTGGACGCAATCTTAAAATCCTCATGGGTCAGCGATCAAAAAAACATGATTTCATGCCAAATGTCTATGTCTTTCCAGGTGGGCGGGTAGACCGGGCTGATAGTTTTGCAAAATATGCAGGAGATTTATCGCCTCGTACAGAACGCATTTTAGAGGCCGCTTATAACCCTCGCCGCGCCCGAGCTGTAGCGCTAGCTTGTGTGCGCGAGACATTTGAAGAAACAGGCCTTATGCTAGGTCAGGCGTCTGATACGCACCGTAATCTCACCCATGCAAGCTATGACGCTTTTCGCCAGGCGGGCCAGTTGCCTGACCTTACAGGGATCGAAGTCTTCGGGCGCGCCGTCACCCCCCCCCATCGTCATAAACGTTTCGATGCTTGGTTCTTCGTCAAACACCTAGGTGAACAAATTCCAGAACAAATTTCCGATAGTTCGGAATTACTAAATGTGGGTTGGTTTACGTTTGAGCAGATTGAAAAGCACGAATTGCAACGTGCCACCAAAATGATGCTGCATGTCTTAAAGCGTTTTCTAAAGGCTGATCGCCTCTCCGATCGTATTTTCTATTCCCGCGCAATCCGTGGGGATTATAAAATGCTGCAATTCCCTTAGACTACCGTACCCGCAATTGGTTGACAGCTGCGCCTGAACCGCCTATCCGCGCGCAACTGAATTACTCGAAAAAGAGGACTCCCCGTCATGGCGAAGCCTACCACAATTAAAATCCGTTTGAACTCGACCGCTGGTACGGGTTATTTCTATGTCACCAAGAAAAATTCTCGGACAATGACTGAAAAGATGGTCAAAAAGAAATATGATCCGGTCGTGCGCAAACACGTCGATTTCAAAGAAGGTAAGATCAAATAAGGTCTAACCTATAATATTATTATAAACAGCCGCCCGATGTCATCAGGCGGCTTTTTTGTGCGGATAGCTTTTTAGGCTGCTTTACGCATTTGTGCGGGTAACGCCTTATTGCGGCCGCTCTCTTTAGCTTTGTAGAGCGCATCATCCGCCCGCTTGAAAACGTCCCGTAAGCTCTCGCCTTGTTCAACCTCCGCCACACCGACACTCGTCGTGATTTGTAAGGCCTCGCCGTCCACAAAAATGGGCGTGCCAGCAATAAGCGACCTTACGCGATCGGCGGCAATCAGCGCCTTATCAGCATTTGTATTTGGCATGGCGATCATGAACTCTTCGCCACCATAACGCGACACGACATCTATAGCCCGCATATTTGTAACGAGGCGCGCCGCCACTTCTTTTAAGATTTGATCGCCCATATCATGACCCAAAATATCATTGACGCGCTTAAAGTGATCAATATCAAAAACCATGATAGAGAACGGCGTTGATTTGGTTTCAAGCTCATCAAAAAGCGGGTCGACTGTCCGGTCGAAATAACGCCGATTTCCAAGCCCCGTCAGCGGGTCCGCGACAACCATTTCGAGATTTTCATTAAAATTTTCTCGCAATGAATCGGCATAGAATTTGCGCCGCAACAATGTCTGCACACGGGCCTTTAACTCCTGAATTTCAACAGGCCGCATAATCGTATCATTTATGCCGATATCATACGCCCTGATAAACCGAGTTTCATCCTCTGGGTCGCCAATCACAAGTATGGGGATATCGCGGCTTTCTTCATTGAATTTCAGTGACGCGCAAACGCGTAGGCCATCAAATGTTTCGCCAACCAGACTTACAATAACCGTATCAATGCCTGATTTTGCCAAACGAATAGCTTGCGCGGGATCTTTTTCGATAATGACCTGATGCCGTTCGCGCAGCGGTTTCGCAACTTTTTCAGCATGCAAATCATGGTCTTCCAAAAGTAAAATACGGCCAGTCTGCTGCTCTATAGTTTCCAGCAATTCGCGCGAATTTGACAGGCTATGGCCTGTATGGCTGAGCAATTGATCCGTCACCATTTTGAGCCGCAAAAGAGATCTTACGCGCGCCATAATATTGAAATCATCAATGGGCTTGGTCACAAAATCATCTGCGCCCGCTTCCAAGCCGCGAATACGGTCTTTGGTTTCTTCCAAAGCCGTGACCATGATAACCGGGACATGCCAGGTGGCGGGGTTATTCTTGATACGCTTGCAGGCTTCAAACCCGTCCATTCCGGGCATCATCGCATCCATCAGGATTAGGTCTAGCCGCTCTTTTTCCGCGACTTCCAAGGCTTCATAGCCTGAGCGGGCTGTTAGAACGTCATAATATTCCGCCTGCAGCTTAACTTGCAGCAAATTTACATTCGGGGCGAGATCATCAACGACGAGGATGCGCGCGGACATGGCGGTCTCCTCTTAATTAAGCCGCTTCAGCGAATTTCCGCACTTTGGCGAGAAAGGATGAAACTGTAATTGGCTTAGCGATATAATCTTCGCATCCCCCGTCACGAATACGTTTTTCGTCGCCCTTCATGGCAAAAGCCGTCACAGCAATCACTGGGATATCCGCAAGGGCCTTGTCATCTTTAATCCATTTTGTGACTTCCAAGCCTGAGACTTCAGGAAGTTGAATATCCATAAGAATCAAGTCTGGTTTGAAACTACGCGCCAAGGAAATCGCCTTTAAGCCTTCCCGCGTCTGTTTGGTTTCATATCCATGCGCTTCCAGCAGATCAGCGAACAATTTCATGTTCAGCTCGTTATCTTCAACAATGAGAACTTTTTTTGACATTTTCTTCAACATAGTCCCAATTCACCAAACTGACAGCACCATCTAATCTGCGGTGCTTGCTCTTGTTCTTTTGACCTCACTCTGACAGAATATCCTTAAATCTTGGTGTGCAGGTCGGTTACCTG
The DNA here is from genome assembly GCA_964576955.1 of uncultured Algimonas sp. Taxonomy (GTDB): domain Bacteria; phylum Pseudomonadota; class Alphaproteobacteria; order Caulobacterales; family Maricaulaceae; genus Litorimonas. The sequence continues at coordinate 4,175 of CAZNXP010000088.1, read as the reverse complement.
TGGTTAACCATGATGGCCACGCCACAGGGCTTTCACCTAGGTTCCAGCAACGAGAACATTGCATGAACATGTTAATTCTTATATAAGATGAAATAATGACCTCCGGCATGACAGAAACGGCGCGGCTTTGTCGGGAATGCGGCCATAATGCCTTTAACGGAGACCGCTGTATAAGCTGCGGGTCGCGGCGCTCGATTTCCCATCCAGAGATCAACACATTGTCCATCGCCCATGTCGATTGCGATGCTTTTTATTGCTCTGTCGAAAAACGGGACAATCCCGATATTCGCGATAAGCCTGTCATCGTCGGCGGCGGAAGGCGCGGGGTCGTCTCCGCGGCTTGCTATCATGCCCGCGTCTATGGCGTGCGCTCGGCCATGCCCATGTTCCAAGCGCTTAAGCTCTGCCCTCAGGCTGTCGTGGTTAAAGGCAGCATGGATAAATATGCTTTTGAGGGCGGGCGCATTCGCGAGATGATGCGCGCCCTCACCCCGCTTGTTGAACCTCTCTCCATTGATGAAGCCTTTTTGGATCTGACGGGCACAGCCCGCCTACATGGTCAGACGCCAGCACAAAGCCTGATAAAACTCCAAAACGACGTCTTGCGAGAGATTGGCGTGACGGTCTCGATTGGGCTTTCCTATAATAAGTTCCTCGCGAAAACAGCGTCGGACCTAGATAAGCCCAATGGCTTTGCCGTCTTGGGCGAGCATGATGCTCAAGAATTTTTAGACAAACAAACCGTCGGTTTTATCTATGGAATTGGCCCGGCATTTGCGGCCAAGCTCGAACGCGCCGGATTGCGCACCATCGCGGATGTAAGACGGCGAACCGACAAAGACCTTGCCCAGCGATTTGGCGATCAAGGACTGCGCCTAGCGCGGCTCGCGCGCGGCGAAGACCACCGCCCCGTCAATCCCGTCAGCGACCGCAAATCTATCTCAGCAGAAACCACGTTCAACACGAATATATCTGATCTCGAACAGCTCAAAGATAAGCTCTGGCAGGTCTGCTCAAAAACAGCCGACCGCTCCAAAGCGAAAAACCTCGCGGGCCGCACCCTCACACTCAAATTAAAATCCACGCAATTCAAAACCATTACGCGTCGGCGCACGCTGCAACAGCCTGTTCAGCTCGCGGATATTATTTTCTCCGAACTCGAACCCTTACTAGAGGCCGAAGTCGATGGTTTTAAAGCCTACCGCTTAATTGGCGCAGGTCTGTCAGGCTTATCGGAGCCAGTAGGCGATGTCGCAGATATGCTGGATTTGAAATCCGCGAAGCGCGGGGCGGCAGAACGCGCCAGCGATATTGCGCGAGCTAAATTCGGACCAGATGCCATCACCACGGGACGCGGATTAAGGCTGAAACAGGCCAAGGCTAAAAATATTGCGGAAAGCTTGCCGAGCAAACCTAAGTTTGAAGATTGACTTTCGGCATGCGCCGCCGCTCAACCCACGCAATAGCTGCCGCTAAAATCGCATATGTCAGAAGCGCTGAAATCCCAAGGGCGGGACCGCTCAATGCAGAAGCCGGATCAAAAACCCCCTCTTGGACTTGAATGCCCGGCATCGTGATAAAGGCAAATTGTAACAGGCCCATAAAAACGAACAGGCATGATAATCCGATGAGGCTAGAACGCGGCCCCGTTGTAATCTTTATCCAATATATAAAGGCCGCGAGCAAAGCCCCCATTTCCAAAGCAAATGCGAGATAGGGCCAGTTCCAAACACTTAAACCAAATTCAATCGTGCTGCCTGGCCAAAGCGGCAAATCTGGTCGATGCACGATGAAATCCAAAACCCAATGTGAAAAAACAAGGCCGAACACGACCCAAAAGCCTTTGGCGCCGCTTTTCGGGCGCAAGAGCTTGAAAATAAATCCACCAACAGCCGCCCAGCCAAGTGATGTCAGAAGACTATGTGAATAGGGAATGGTGAAATAAGGCTCGCCGCCAATCATCCGCGTCTCACCTTCAATCCCAAACATTGCGAGACAGGCAAAAATAATATCCATGAATTGAACCGCGAGAAAGGCCATCCACACCGGGACAAGAACTACGCCCTTACCGCGCTGCGTATCCCAAACCGCAGGTGCGTAATGCCCCATAAACATGGCTAAAGCTGATCCGCTGTTTCTAGGGCTTCTTTAATTTCGGCCTTTGTCCGGCTCGCACTATTTCGCCAAGTCACAGCGGTATCTCTATTCAAGACGGTTCCGTCTGGGGCCACCATGATGACCGTGGGCGTGCCGACAATAGACTCAATTCCAAAACGCTGTGCGACATCGATATTGCGGTTTTTCTGAGCGACATCGACATAGGCGACGACAAAATCACGGTCTAAAACCGCCGTTATATCCTCATCGGTTGAAAACCACCCCGCGAGGGCGCGGCTGTCATGGCACCAATTTGCGCCCATGGCGACGAGCGTAATTTTATCTTCCGCTGCACCTTGCGCTAAGGCCGCATCTACATCGGCGTGTGCATCACGGTCCGCCTCAAAAAGCAAAGCTTCGGGATGCTCTGCGGCAGAAGCTATAGGAACATGTGTTACAGATGTGCAGGCGACAGCCAAACACATCGCAAAAAGCAGGCTTAAATATCTCATAAGCTGTACTTACCACGAAAATGAGTTGCATGCCTAGCGTCATCAAGGTCTAGTTACGCATATGTCATTTTTCAAATTTTTTCGCCGTAATAAAACCAGAGTCCAGCCAAAGCCCATGGCGAAGCCTACTCCAATTAATCCTGCGCCCACCAACTCAGCCCCTTCCTCCAAGCCAAAGGGCAGCATTGATGTTCGGCGCTATTTCCACAATGAGCGAAATTTTCAGTGCTATACAACATGGTTCGAACATTGGGGCGGATGGATCACTGCAGGTCACTGCCTGACCGACGCCCAAGATCACTTGCCAGACTTTACGGCCAATACCCCCGTCATCAAATGGCCCGACGGATTAGACGCCGCCTTAGTTGGATGTTCCCTGCCAAGCACCCGTCCTGCTGACCCCAGAGTGGGCCAAGATATTATCTTACTCGGCTACCCCGCCGGATCGCGGCATATGGAAGAGCGAACAGGCCGCGTCTATTTTGAACGTAGTCCCGGACAATGGATTGTACATATATTTGAGCCGGACGAACCCGTCGTCACGGGCATGAGCGGCGGGCCGATTTTAGATGCCAAGACCCGAGAGCCGATAGGGATTACGATTACCCGCAATAGTCCCGCAGATTTAAATAATGACCGCGACCCAGATGAGAGCGCCGATTTTATCGCGCTTTCATCCGTCTGGGATGCGGCGATGGGGCCTGCAATCGTTTAGGACCGCCTTATAAGACGGTAATCATCACCATCACGAAGAGCATAATCGTCGCAAGTGAAAAGACCGCAAAACGAAGTACAACCTTCCCCATGCTAACTTGAATAAAACTATGCACGACGCGAAGAGCGACATAGGCCCAAGCCGCATAAAAAATCGGGGACGACATTTGCGCCGTCAACGTAATATAAAACATCAAGGCATAAAAAATCGTCGGCTGTTCCATTAGGTGATTATAATTATGGGCAGACGCCTGAGCCGAGAGCGGCATCTCCTCTTTCCATTTTCCATCCGGTGATTTTGCTGCGTCGGCATCGATGTTCATCGCTTTCATCGCCGGCAGGCGGCGTGCATACATCAAAACCCAAATTAAAAGCGTCCAAATGATAAGTGCCAATACTGGCGTCAAAAATGTTGTGGCTGTCACCTGTCTCTCCCTGAGTTTTTGGTCGTCTTAATCCAATAAAAAAAGGCCCGCACGAGAAATTCGTGCAGACCCTCTATTCATGTCAAAGCCGAAGCTTTGATATCAGGCTTAGGCCATCGTGATATTTTCAACAGCTGTTTTACCGGTGCGCTGATTCACAGCTGTATCGAACATGACTTTATCACCTTCGTTGAGGCCTTGTAGACCAGAGCGCTGCAGCGCTGTGATATGGACAAAAACGTCGCCTTCACCGCTATCGGGCTGAACAAAGCCGAAGCCTTTTGTGGTATTGAAAAACTTGACCGTGCCGGCCTTCATTTCTTCTGACATGTGTATTTTCCTTTCACGTCGTCATAGTGTGACCCTCAATTTGAGACCCACGGGAGTTTCGAAAAAGGTATGCAAAGCGTACTCAGGTGTGGCGCAA
>CAZNXP010000087.1:0-7771 GCA_964576955.1 uncultured Algimonas sp. | reverse complement strand
CTATAATATCCATGCATTAGAATGGGATGGGTTGCACGAATATTCGGTTGTAATTGCCTTGTGTGTGCCGTTGGCAGCCATGATGGCAGAGGCTGAGCAAAATCCGGTTTCTGGTAAGGATTTTATGACGGCATTCTGTATTGCTGTCGAAGTTGCGGTGATTTTGGGCGATGCCTCCGAAACAGCACCAAGATTTTTTCGCCCCGCCGTCGCAGGTTTAATGGGCGCCGCGATGGGTATCGCAAAAATGCGCGGTTATTCTCGGGAGAAAACTCTTCAAGTTTTAGGTCTAGCCTATTCTCAAGCTTCGGGCACAATGCAGGCGCATTGGGAAGGGGTGATGATGCTCGCTATGCAAGTCGGTGTATCCGCTCGCGCTGCAATATGCGCAGTAGATATGGCCGCTGCTGGGGCCCAAGCCCCGGTTGATGTGTTGCTCGGGAAGTTTGGGTTTTTTACCCTTATGGAGACAGCAGAAAATATTGATGCTTCTTTGGCGTCAATGGGCGCAACGGACGGTAATAAATGGAAAATAACTGAGACCGCACATAAGCCTTTTCCCGCAGGCCGCGCGACTCAATCCGTTTTAACAATGTTTATGGAGATTTTTTCCCAGCACGAGATAGATATTGAAGACATTGAAGAAATAAAAGTGGAAGTGCCGCCGCTTATCATGCTCCTCGTTGGGCGTCCGCTTACAGATAAAATGACATCTTCTTATGCCAGGCTTTGTTTGAAATATGTTGGGCCGATGATGCTACTCAATGGAGATATTGACCCTCGGCTTTATCCAGAAGGTACAGGCGCGTCTGATGAAATTCGGGAATTGGGCGAACGGTTCAATATCGTTCTCAATGATATTACGGACCCAAATGCTCTTGGGCCGCAATCGTGCACGGTGCGTTTAAAATCCGGCATCGAATATAAAGCACATTGCGACATTCCTTACGGGTCTCCCGGCAACCGAATGGACAAGGCTGCACGTGAAGCCAAAGTCCGCAAATGTTTCGAGGTGGGCGGCCGTAATGCCGACCCTAAACGCTTGATAGATATTATCGAGCTGATTGAAAAAATGGATGATGTCCGTAACTTATTTTCGACCGTCTGCGATTAAAAAGGAAGTGGATATGGCATTAACGAGAGAGCAACTTATAGAGATGGCAGTCGATAAATATTTTATTGGCAGCAATAATCATGACGCGGCGCAAATGTGTAGTGTGTTATCGGAAGATTGCGTGATGCGATTTTCAGCCGCGAAATATGTATATTATGGCCGTAAGGCTATCTTTGATCATCTTGATGATTTCGCGACTAGTTTTAAAATCGTCAATTTTCATAGCTTCGTCAACGTCGTTGATGTTCCTTCTCAGTCTATTGCCGTGCGTTTTCAAGTCGATCTCGAAGATCATGAGGGTGATAAGCTGACCATGTTTAATTGTAATTTCTTCCAAGCGAACGAGGATGGTCTTTTCAACGACTGCCTCATCTTTAATAGCGCGCCTATTAAAAAGGGCTTTGAGGTTGGAAGCGCAGTTTAATCGGGCACGCCCTTAAGGGTGTAAAAGTAATCGGATGGGGAGTTAAAATGGCAGAGGTGATTAACACGAGAAATGAGTTCTCGGACGGCTGGAAACTCATTTTTGCCTCCTTTATTGGCATGATGGCGGGGCTGACGGCACTTCCTTTTTACACCTATGGAATTTTTACTGGGCCACTCGAAACTGAATTTGGGTGGACCCGAGAGCAAACTCAGGCTGGATTGTTTTTCCAAACAATAGGTGTCTTGGCAATGCTTCCCATTTTGGGTTGGGCTTGCGATAAATTTGGTGCTCGGAAAATAGCCCTTTGGTCTATGACCCTTTTTGCTATCGCTTTTGCTGCGATGGCGCTCAATAGTGGCAATATTTGGCAATATTACGCAACTGTTTTTACTTTTGGTGTCGTGGGGGTCGGAACCTTACCAATTACGTGGACCCGCGTGATTAATGGGGCTTTCTCGGCCAATCGCGGTTTGGCTTTAGGTGTGGCATTAATGGGGACAGGTTTCATGGGAATGGCTGCACCCATAGTCAGCTCATGGGGGATAGCGACACATGGTTGGCGGGCCACTTATATCATACTTGCAGCCTTTCCAGCTCTAGTTGGGCTCCCGATAATTTTTGCTTTTTTCAAAGAAAAGACCTCTTCAGTTCAAGAAATTGATTCAGAATCCGTTCGTTTGACGGGCGTTTCCTTTCAAGCCGCATTAAGAGATTATCGGTTTTGGCTGATTGCTATTGGTTTTTTAGTAATTTCCTTCGGGATTGGTGGGTCCATTACAAACCTCTTTCCTTTGTTCTTAGAAGCCGGATATGGTCCAGCTCAAGCTGGTGCATTTATGGGGACAATAGGCGTCTCCGTTATTGTTGGCCGGATTAGTACAGGGTTTTTCCTTGATCGCTTTTGGGGTCCGGCGGTCGCGGCAATTTTGATGTCGTTGCCGGCAATTTCTTGCTTCATTCTATCCTCCGGCAACCCTTCCGTCGGGATGGCATATTTTGTCACTATTTTAATCGGATTTGCCGCAGGCGCGGAGTTTGACATTATTGCCTATCTTGCATCTCGTTATTTCGGTTTGAAAAACTACGGTAAAATTTACAGCTTGCTTTATGCCGCCTTTGCGCTTGGCGCTGCTGTAGCCCCCGCGATATTCGGACGCGCTCATGACAAATTTGGAAATTATGATCAAATTTTCTTCGTCAGTGCGATTTTATTCCTCTTAGGCAGCGTCATATTGCTGGGTCTCGGAAAATATCCAGTCTTCTCTGAAAAAGTTGATTAAATGCCAATTGGTTTTGATAAAAATCATCCACTGAATGCGCCGAAGTATCCGGTCATGGCCACCATTGTGACCGCGAATTTGGATCTCACGCTCGAGGCTTATCAATCCGTCTTAGGTTATGAATTGGTCACAAATGAAAATTTGTCCGCAAATATGGCGAACCATTGGGATTTGGCTGATTTAGCTGGGGCTCGTCTCGCCGTGTTGCAACCGAAAAGCGGAGTGCCCGTATTTCTTAGATTTTTGGAAATAGAGGATGCTGAAAGGCCAGAAAGGCCTGTCGGTTGGTTTGCATTGGAAATTTGCGTGAGTGATGTTGAAGCTTTGTATGATCGCCTTATCGAAGGGGACGCATTTCAACCATTTGCGAAACCTATGCCCTTGGCCTTCACGGACCGCGTTTATCCGATGCAGTGTGAAGGGCCTTCAGGTGAAATTTTATATTTAAACCAAGTTCGAGGAAGCCTTCCTGACATTGACCTTCCAATCGCCAGCTCATTTGTAGACCATTTATTTATCGCGATTTTGAGTGCGCCAGATATGGAGGGCTCCATTGAATTTTACAGCGAATTGCTGGGCGTGAGCGTGAATGAACGTCACGAAATCGCCTATAAAACCATCAACCGCGTACATGAGCTGCCGCTAGACACGCATCATAAATTGGCGACATTAGGAGCCCCCCGCCATGTAGGACTTGAGATCGATGAATATCCGAGCACGTCCGAACGCCCAGATTTCAATAAGCCAGAGATAATAAGCGAGGGGATTTTGATGGTCTCTTTTGCAATGTCCTCCGTAGGGGATTTAACCCACTCGGAGATAAGGCAGTTCGAGGCCTTTGATACGGGCCCCTATAAAGGTGCGAAGAGCTTGGTCATTCGTGGACCTGCGAATGAACGCATAGAAATAATCGAAATCGCGAAATAAATTTTTGACAGAAAACAGAGGGTCTCATGGGAAAGTTTACAGGTAAAACCGCCGTTATTACGGGCTCTGGTCGGGAAAAGGGACTGGGGCAGGCCATAGCAATAAAACTCGCCTCCGAAGGGGCTAATATTGTTATTTCAGATATTGGACGGTCACGAGATAAGACAACTGAGGACAAACACATTGGGTCGACGGATGCCATGGAGACAATCGCGAATGATCTTAGAAAACATGGGGTAGATGTTACGACTTGTGTTGCCGATGTGCGGGTGCAGGCAGATATGCAAGCTCTCGCAGAGCATGCGATTACTGAACATGGGACACTCGATATTTGGGTGAATAATGCTGGTATTGGCTATATCATGAGCCCAATCCTTGAGGTGACTGTGGATGATTGGCGAGCTGTCATTGATGTAAATTTGACGGGCTGTTTTTGGGGTTTGCAAGCTGCGGCTAACGTTATGTTAGAGCAAAAAACGGGTGGGCGGATTATCAACATAGCTAGCCAAGCCGCTAAATCGGGCTTTCCTTTTGCGCAGGCTTATTGCGCTTCAAAACATGGACTCGTTGGATTAGCGCGCTCCGCCTCAATTGAACTAGGGCCCGAAAAAATCACCGTCAATAACGTTTGCCCAAACCATGTCACAACAGGGTTAGGGGATTGGCAAAATAAATTCACGTCTCAGGCTTTAGGCCTGAGCGAGGAGGAATATTTGCAAAGGATGAGAGATAGAATTCCAATGCGGCGCGTGGGGATACCCGAAGATACAGCGAATGCCGTGGCGTTTTTATGCTCTGAAGAGGCGGGCTATATTACAGGTGAGAGCCTGAATGTTTCAGGCGGAGAAGAACCACACTAAAGAATTCTTCTGTCGTTAGAGAATTGCGCAAATTGTCTTTTCCTCTAGATAGTTCTCAATGGCTTGAGCACCGCTATCGCGCCCCCAACCCGACTGTTTCACGCCGCCAATAGGTAAGCTGGCATCATACATGGCATGGGAATTTATCCAAACTGTTCCCGCGCGAATATCAGCAGCCAGGCGATGCGCGCTCGACAAGCTTTCCGTCCAAACACTTGCCGCGAGGCCATAGTGGGAATTATTTGATAAGTCGGCAACCTCCGAAATATCGTCAAACCTTGTACAGGTGATTACAGGACCAAAGACTTCCTCTTGAACAATCTCCATATCTTGCTTCACATCGGCAACCACGGTCGGCGATATAAAGCAGCTGTCGCGTTCGCCGCCCGTTAGGATAGAGGCTCCGGCTTTTTTAGCGCGAGTAATAAAGCCGCTAACGCTATCAGCTTGGGCTTTACTAACCAAAGGTCCCATTTGCGTGTTCGGGTCCAGACCATGGCCTAGCTGCATGGCATTTGCAGCTTCTGATAACCCTTCAACGACCTTATCAAAGACGCGGCTTTGAGCATATAATCTTGAGCCTGCAATACAAACCTGTCCACCATTGAAGAAAATTGCATTCGCCGCGCCTGGAGTCGCATAGTTTAAATCAGCATCGTCCAGCACGATAACAGGGGATTTACCGCCAAGCTCAAGCGTGACCTTTTTGAGGTTGCCTTTAGCGGCATCTAAAATTGCGCGTCCTGTCCGAGTCGACCCTGTGAAGGAGACTTTATCCACGTCCATATGCGCGGCTAATTCCGCCCCTGTCGTATGCCCATAGCCAGTAACAATATTAAGAACACCAGGCGGAAAGCCCGCTTCTACGAAAAGCTCGCCTAATCGAATGGCTGTTAGGGAAGTATTTTCAGCGGGTTTTAAAACCACCGTACAGCCAGCTGCAAGCGCAGGGGCCAATTTCATGGCGGTGAGAACAAGCGGAGAATTCCAAGGCACGATTGCGGCGACAACGCCAATGGGTTCTTTGTTTGTATAGGCGAAGACTTTCTTACCTTCGGGCTGATAGGCGATTGAAGAGGGAATAGTTGAACCCTGGATTTTGGTCGCCATACCTCCAAAATAACGAAATTGTTCGGCGGCACCTGGAATTTCTGCCCATCGTCCAACGTAGAGCGGTTTGCCTTGATCCAGGGTCTCCAGCTCTGCGAGCTCGTCTATGTTGGCTTCTATGAGCTCGGCCATTTTCCACAATAATTGACCGCGCGCGGATGGGGTCATGTTTGGCCATTCGCCAGATTTAAAAGCCGTTCGCGCCGCACTTACGGCTGCATCAACATCTGATTTTGTCGCAGATTGGATGTAACCAAGCGTTTCGCCTGTGGCTGGATCCAAAGTTGGTATTGGGTCTGAACCACTGGACTCTACCCATTCATTATTAATCAGCAGGCGTTTCGTTGACGCTTTAAGAAATTTATGCGTTGCCGCTTGGCTTGGGGACGGATTGGTGAGTGATAGTTTCATGTTATACCCTTCATGCGTCATAGCATTGTAACTTGATTTTTAATCTATGCCGCGAATTTCTGAAACGTCAAAAAGCCAGAGAATTATCGAAGAGTGATTAAAACTTGCCCTTCAGAGCCATAGATATTTCGGAAAATACTAAAGGGTCCTAGAACATATCCCAAAGCCGTAGATTGTAAGTATGCCCTCAATGACGCTATTCGGCTGTCGGATGTTTTTAGGGCCAGATGCTTATGTCGCGCATATCCTATATAAATTGAAGAAACTTATTGGTTCAGGGGAATAGGTATGATGAAATCCTTCATGAAAGTGTCTGTATGTGTCGCCACGTCACTATTGATTTCCGCTTGCGGTCCAACTGCAGAGGTGAATGCTGAACTCACTGCACAGGAATTGGACTCCTATCGCTCAAAATTGAACATCACGCTAAACAATCCCGCCCGAAGAACAAAACTAATTGCAAAAGTTTTTGGTTCAACGGTGGAAGAGGAGCGTCATGCCTTTTTGAAATTTCATATATTTGGATTTGCGGGGGATGGAAATCTGATCCCTTTCTTTACGATGAATAACTACGTCATCCAGAAATGGGCGCCGACTGAAGATTCTGGATTTGAACTACAACATTATGAAGTTGCTTATTATTCTAAATTTGACACGGCTGAGCCTATTGAGGAGTGGGAAAATCCTCTGACTGGCGAAGTATTGGAAATTCCGCCATTTGTTCTTGGCCCGGTCCCAAGAGTCTATGGCCCCGGTTTAGGGCAAAGCGCCGCGAGTTTTGCGCCTGATCCAATGAATATTACGATGATTGGAGACCGCGTATATATTCCAACACTTTCAAAGTTTGAATTCCCAAATGCGCTGTCTGCTGAAGCCTGGGGTCCTTATTCGTCGGGAGCACTTACCTATTGGGATTCAATGCTAGTGTATTCGGCTGATGTTCGGGAAGTATTTGATGATACGAAAACCCATGTCAGTGCTGATATTCATATGCAGAATTTAGTTAGCTGGGCACCCTTTCTTAAATTGGGTCAATCCCCTGGTCGAACAATGGTCAGAGCCTATGGGCAGCATATTTCTGGTTACGATGCCTTGCCGAAAGATATTAGAGCGAATTTGGAAAAATACACGCCAGAGATTTTTGATATAGACGCTTGGACAGATTTGCGAATGGATACAATCGAATTGGCACAAGAGCTCGCAGCGCAACGCGCCGCTGGCACACTGGATATTGATCAACCTGATTATGTTCCATTCGAAGTAAAAAAGTTCGACGAGTTGGAAAAATAACCACTGCGGAAAATTGTTATCGGCAAAATTTCAGAATCGACATTACAATTTTGAGCGGATGTTCCCTTATAGGTTATACTGGTTCAAATCGTTATGCAGGTTTAGCTATTTAGATTTAGGTAGTTTGAGTGACCAGGGAGATGAGATGTTTAAATTACATAATCTGAGCAAATTTTTATGTGTTTCTTTCCTGGGGGCATTCTGTTTTACGGCTTGCTCAAAGGCTGAACCACCTGCGAAACAAATAATTCCGACAACAGGTGAGTTTTCAGAAGAAGAAGAAGCATTTTATCTCAAGCGCTTTGATGACTTAGTTCAAGCGTTTAAGACAGGGGCAGACACAACCGTATAT
>CAZNXP010000086.1:0-7807 GCA_964576955.1 uncultured Algimonas sp. | reverse complement strand
GTGTTGATATGACGGATGAAATGCTGGCTCTGGCCCGCGAAAACGCGCCTATTATTGCAGAGCGCGTTGGCTATGCGAATGTTGAGTTTCGCCGTGGCCACATTGAAGATTTGAAACTGGACCTTGATGCGCTGGATGCATGGTTGAAAGACAACCCGGTCAAATCTGCGCGCGATATGGAAAATATGGATGCCGAAATCCTGCGGATGAAATCTGAGATGAAAATGATCCCAGATAATTCTGTTGATGTGATTGTATCAAACTGCGTGTTGAACCTCGTGTCTGACACAAAGAAGAAACAGCTTTTCGCGGAAATGTTCCGCGTGTTGAAAGTCGGCGGACGTGTGGCTGTCTCTGATATTATTTCAGATGAAGAAAGCCCCGAAGAAATGAAGAATGATGAGCGTCTTTGGTCAGGCTGTATTTCAGGGGCTTTAACCGAGCTTGGCTTCATTGAAGCCCTTGAAGAGGCGGGTTTCCACGGCATCACAGTTGATAAGTTTGAGATGGAACCTTGGCAGATTGTCGAAGGCATCGAATTCCGTTCAGCAACTTATTTGGCCTATAAGGGCAAGCAAGGTGAATGCCTCGAGAAAAACCAAGCCGTGATTTACAAAGGTCCTTGGCGTCAGGTTCAAGATGATGACGGCCATGTCTTTATGCGCGGCGAGCGTTCAGCCGTTTGCGAGAAGACATTTAAGCTTATGCAAAAAGAGCCTTATGCGGATATGTTCTACGCCGTCGAGCCAAGCATTCCTGTCACTGAGACAATTGCGTGGCCAGCTTCTGATTGCGGCGTACGCCGCCGCGAGCCTGAAGAGACCAAGCGCGGCGCGCCAAAGCTCACAACGGATCCGAGTCAGAGTAGCTCATCTTGTTGCTAACCCGCCGCGCGGGTTAGCCCGCGGCTTAGTTAAAAGAGCTCGCGATCATATCGCCCATTGATTGACGCTTGAGGGTGCCCTCTGGGTCGCGCAGTAATGCTGGATTTAATAGCTGTCGTCTGGGTCTAATCTCGACCCTGTAAAATTTTCCAAAATATTCCCAATCTCCGGATTGGGATTTTACCCAAAAACCATTGAAATTGCTTGTCCGAGGATAGCCTTTATTTTTTTCAAGGGTGAGGTCGGCCGAGCAATAAAAGCCATGGGTTGGATGATGGCCGTGAATCAATGCCATCTCTTCATGCCCAGATCCAATGAGTCTGCGCATTTTAGTCCAGCGGCATTGTTCGACCTTCAGATTGATAAAATGCCGCTTATATTCTTTTATAGCTGTTTGGTAGATTTTATTGCGCTGGGACTCTGAAATCCTACTCTTGTTAGAGTGTGAATTCGCCAGTGCAAATAGGCGGGTCATCTCTTCAGCGCCCAATTCGGCCTTTGGAGCCTTGTTCATCTCTTTGTATAGCTCTTTCGCTTCGGGATCATTTGAGACCATAAGAGCCAATTTCGCCATCATTTCGGTTCGGTTCTGGCCTTTACGCATAAACCGTTCAAATTGTTCAAACCGCGCTTTTCTGATGCGGTCCTTTATCTCTTGGGGATAGTCCAGCTCTGGAATGTCATACCGTTCATGAAACCCGCCCATGTAAGCGGCGGCGGCTTCAGCGTTAGAGGGCGCGTCATAGCCGCCGGTTGCAACACCGGGCAGAGCCCCCGTCTTGGGCGCGGGTTCGCTACAGGCCGCAACGCCGAGACAAATTAAAAGCGTCGTTAAAACTCTCATTTTGACGCGGACTTTAAATGTGCTTGGTAATACTGATCCAATGTTTGCCGGACGTAGGCATTGTTTTTGTCTCGAGTCCCAAAGTGAACGAAATCATTCGCGATATAGTGTATAGTCTTACCGCCATATGCGACATATGGAATGCGGTCTTCATATCTGGCCGGCGGTGGCCCGATAAGGTAATGACCCGCGCGATCGAAACTCAGCACATTTTGTTGAGGGACATCGCCAATATCCTTTCTAACGCGCCGGTAAAATGTTTTCCAATGCGGTTCTAGGGCCTCATATCGTATATCGTTTCTTCTCTTCCTCCAACTTTTATCCGGTCTGGATGTGACGCGGGTCCAGCAGCTTCTGGTCGCGGGATGTTCCTTCGAAATAAAATTTACGGGTACGCCGGCGGGTACGCCTGCAACTGCCGCTTGGCCGCCTTTATTATAGGCCGTTTCCCACGTATAGACGACGACGCCCGTCAGGCGCACGCCCGGGGCTAAATGCAAATTGTAAAGGCCGCCGCCCGCTAATGCGAGGGCGACAGGTTCAGATGTTTCAGTAATGAATACATCTTTCATTGATAGGCTGCTTGCAGGAAGATCGACCTTGCCGCTTAAAGATTGGCTACGCGATCCATTCTGCACTTGCATCTTAGCTAATGCACTGGTGGTTCTTTTACTGAAGGTCACAAGGCTTGGAATCTCGGGGTTTTTCATAAGCGGAAAATGAGCCCAACCATGTCCAACAATAAGATATTTACCGCTATTCGTACTGGGTTTTGCGACATTGCAAGAGGGATTAACCGGAGTGAGCGCGGCTGGCGGCGTCTCAAAGTCAACATCATGTAATCCCGATGCGATGGCTTGAACATGATGTGCCGTGGGCATATCTCTGCCTGGTGAGATGGCAATCGCCCGGCCAACTTTCCAGCCTTCTTGCGGTTGAACTTTGTCCATCGGATTAAAGGTTGGAATATCAGGTTCGGTTTTAGCGCAACCGCTCAATATCAAGCCGCATGTAATTGCCGAAAGTGCAAATTTAATATGTCGCGAAAATGTCATTGTGATCCCCTTACTCTTTAGTTGTGTTTTAAGGAGGCATTCTTAATAATTGTTTTCCATCCCGCGAAATCTAGCGTTTCACAGTCTTAGATAGGCTTAAATATGAGTTTTAAATTTGTAAAATTTGGCTTGATGATAGCCGGCCTAGGGCTGGCCGCTGGATGTGCGCCTGTCTCGATTTTGAACGGCATTACCCCGTCTTCGACATTTGACCGCACAAAAAACGTCTCCTTCGGCAAGGGTGACCGCGATGAGCTTGACATTTACCGCGCTGAAAAACCTAAGGAAATGGCACCTGTTCTCATGTTTGTGCATGGGGGCTCATGGGATAGCGGCTCCAAGAATATTTATAAATTTTTGGCAGAGGGTTTTACCAAATCTGGCTTCGATATTGTCATTCCAAATTATCGAATTTATCCAGAAGCTAAATTTCCCGACTTCTTGATTGATAATGCTGAAGCTGTGGCTTTTACGCGCCAGACCTTTCCGGGACGCAAAATCGTTTTGATTGGGCATTCTGCAGGCGCTTATAATGTCTTGATGCTCGGATTGCGGGGTGAGCATTTGAAGCAAGCCGGCGTTGACCGCTGCGAGGCCATATCCGGCATTGTCAGTTTGGCTGCGCCTGTCGGCGTCGCGCCGTTAAAGAGTGAGCGCCTGATTGAAATTTTCCCAGACCGCTTTACGTCCGATGATGCGGTCCTGAATAATGTCACGGGTCCTGCGCCCGCTGTTTTCTTGGGACACGGGGAATTGGATACGACTGTAAGCCCCGTCAATGCGACGAAATTAGGTGAAAAAATCACGGCTCGCGGCGGCGTTGCCCAAGTCGAAATTTACCCAGGGCAAAGCCATAGTGATGTGGTGAAAGTGCTTTCAAGGCATTTTGATGGAGATGCGACCCTAAAGGCGGACATCGTCAGTTTTATTGAGGGCTTACCTAGCACGGGGCCGACTTGCCGTTAGGTTAGGCCGTTCACGCGTGCAAAAGTTCGACCAATCGTACTAACTTCTGGGCTCGTTTTTAGAGGAAAGACCTCGGGAAAAGATTGGGCGCAAAGTTCAAAAACAGCACCAGAGTCTGAGGCATTTTTAAACCCCATAGACCAGTTTGGAAATTCTCGTTCTGTGGCCGTACGTTTTATCATAACAAGGGGGTTTGAAACGCGCGCGTCCCTTGCGATATTTGCGTAAAGCTCCAAAACGGCTGATTTTTCACCCTCAAGGACTTGTAAGATCGACCCGTCTTTACAGAGTAAGATACCCGTAATGCCGCGGTCTAAATTTCGTTTGCGAGCGTCTTCAGCAAGGGATTCGAGGTCGCTTGGCAACATATCTGTCGCGAGAGCGCAGGTATAAATGAGTTGGAAAATCACGATGTGTAAGCCTTTAAAGTCTTTGGTAGCTCCACACCGGAAGAATTTTTCTAAGAGATAAAGGTAAATTACCTATTACGCGTTTTAGTTTTCGGCAGTTCATCTGAGGCCAATATGACGTCTTTAGCAATATGCCGCCATAGCTTGCCTATTTAGGCAAGCTCTGTCACACTTGGGCCGTACCGAGGGGCACCTCGTTTATTTGGCCCGCGCCATTTAATCCGGTTGAGACGCACCCTTTGAACTTGATCCTGTATTAACCAGGCGGAAGGACGGATGATGAGTTTGCGCAATGCCATCTTGGGTGCCCTGTTACTTATATGCGGTTTGCCATCCCATTCTCTTGCGGCAGATAAGCCGGAAGCCTGCCGTAATATAGACTTTAATGCGGCCTCTTTCACCGTTTGTGAGTTTTCTGCAAAAGACGCGGATGTCCGCCTGTTTTGGGGAGAGGGTGATAGACCTTATGGGAATTTCAAAACATTGGACCAAGCGCTAGGGGCGGAAAACCAGCGCCTCTTATTCGCAATGAATGCGGGCATGTATCACAAGGACCGCTCGCCCGTTGGCTTATATATAGATCAGCATGGACAGCGCAGGGCTTTGCAAACCCGCGCTAGCAGCGGGAATTTTGGATTGCTTCCAAATGGCGTTTTCCATCGAACGAATAATGGACTGGCCGTCACGGAAACCAAAGCGTTTGAGGCGCAAGGGCTTTCTCCGAAATTTGCGACGCAATCAGGCCCGATGTTGGTTATTGGAGACAAGCTCCATCCGAAATTTAATCAAGACTCTAAATCTAAGCGTATTCGAAATGGTGTCGGGGTCAGCGCGGATGGGCAGAGAGTTTATTTCGGCATGTCGGAAAGACCTGTCAATTTTTACAGCTTTGCCAGCCTGTTTAAAGATGAGCTTAAAACGCCCAATGCCCTTTATTTAGACGGCGTGATTTCGCGCTTATTCGATGCAAGCTCTGGTCGCCATGACTATGGTGTGGTAATGGGACCTATCGTGGCTGTTGTCGGTGCTAACGGGCCAGCGGCGGAATTGGAGGGCGCAAGATGAGACCATTCCTATTGAGATGTGGATTACGCTGGGCTTTCGTCATTGCGGCTGTTTGCAGTCTATCCGCCTGTTCGCAGCCCGTGCCCAAAACCGATGCAATATTCCTCGTTCGGCACGCCGAGAAAACGACTGAGAAAAATGATCCGGGATTAACGCAAGCGGGCAAAGCGCGGGCTTTGGCGCTTGCCAACCGTCTTGGCGGTGAGGGCATCACCCATATTCATAGTAGTGATTTTATCCGCACGCGAGATACGGCCGAACCTCTGGCCGAGAAATTGGGTCTGGAGGTCGAGATTTATGACCCGAGTGACTTGCCGGCTATTGCTGCAAAATTAAAAGCGACACCCGGTCGTCATTTGGTTGTCGGCCATAGCAATACAACGCCGCCCTTGGTAGAATTACTAGGCGGAGATGGCGGAACCCCCATCGTCGAAGCCACAGAATATGACCGGCTTTATATCGTGACGACAAAAGCGGGTGAACCTGTGAAGTCTTATCTCACGCGCTATGGTGAGCCTTATTTGGCCGAGCCAGAGAAATAAAGGGAGACCTAAGGGAATGAGAAAATCTAAGTTCGTTTTTGTGCCGTTCCTCGCGGGCGCGCTCATGACGGGTTGTAGCGGTGCTGAGCATAACCACGATGATGGCCATAGTCACCACGGCAGCAGCGCCGCCGAATTTATCGCCCATGCTGCCGTGATGGTGGAGAGCGGTCCAACCAAAATCTTGTTTGATCCAATTTTCGACAAAGATTACGGCAGTTTTCAACTCGTCGCAAAAGACACGCAAGCGCTGATGATGTCGGGGCAGGCACCCTTTGACGGGGTGGATGCGGTCTTTGTTAGCCATGCCCATGGCGACCATTTTGCCGCGGGGCTGATGATTGATTATCTCATTGCCAATCCGGAGGTGAAGCTCTTTGTACCGGAGCAGGCGCTTAAGCAATTAGAAGAAGATACGCGGTGGAATGCGGCATTAAAGGCCCGCACGCAGTCTGATCAAATTGCGTTAAATGCAAGTTTGGAAGGCGCTTTTGATTTGGGCGGAGAGCAAGTTGATGTAACCCGCTTGAGTTTGCCGCATGCAGGCGGAGCCCGTCAGGCCAAAATTGAAAACTTGGTTTATCGCGTGTCCCTTAGTGCCGACGCGACAGTCATGCATCTCGGCGATGCGGACCCCGACGAAAATGGTCTCAGAGCGCAATCTCCGCTTTTTAATAAGCGGGAATCTGATATGGCCTTCGTGCCTTTTTGGTTTGTTGGCGCGGCGAGTGAGCCTTCCGTCAATAGCTTATTAAATGCGGAACACGTAATTGGTGTACATGTACCGAAAAAAGTTCCAGATAACCTCGTGAGTTCAGGGGCGGACTATTTTTCTGTGCCGGGCGAGAGACGCGAGATTGAATAATGATTCATAACCCATTTTCATCGAAACCTGCCGGTCGGCAACCGATGACAAATAAAAAACTCGATGACCTTATTCGGCAGATTACGTCGGACGTTGTCGGGCAAACGGGGAATTGGCAGTTTTTAATCAATAAGCGCGATATTTTGGTCATTACGGATGAGCGCCATAACCGCATGCGTATCATGAGCCCCGTAACCACGCAGGACCGATTAAATGAGGCTGAGCTTACGCGTTTATTGGAAGCGAATTTCAGCAGTGCGCTGGATGCAAAATATGCTTTGCGCGATCAAACGCTCTGGTCTGTTTTTACGCATCCGCTCGGCGAGCTCAGCGATGAGCAATTCCTAGATTGCGTGGCGCAAGTCGCAAATCTCGCGAATAATTTCGGGCACTCCTATGCGAGTGGCAACCTCTTTTTTGGGGCCGGCGAAGAATGAATAATTCCACGGCTGATTTCCCAGAACCTGACGCAGGAGAGAAGGTTGTTTGGCGTCATAGCGCGTCGGTGGCGTCTCAATCTAAATATTTACAAAGAGGTGAGCTTCCGCCTTTGGCGATTAAATATGGAAAGCGCTTATATTGGGTCGCGCTTATTCTGCTTTGGGGATTTTTACTCTACGATGATTTTCAAGACGGCGGATTGAATATTTTCTCTCAAGAGTCCTGGCAAGCGTTCCAGCAAGACGGCCTCACCAAAGTCGTGATTTGGGTTGGAATTTTTCTCTTCTTACTTAGCCTTCCATATATTTTGAAAAAATTTCCAATCAAGAGTCCCAAAATTCAATCACCGTCCGGTGTGCCTGTTTGGATGAGTGCGCGGCGTTTAATCTTTGACCCTAGCCTGACCGCATCAAACAATGCCGTGGATATAAAAACAATAGAAGCAATTTCCACGGATTACATTATGGGCTCGCCCGCGCTTACACTTAGAACCCCGGCCGAGACATATAATCTCATATCGTCTGAAACGCGCAGCTTGCTTGCGCATCTATATAAACTTCGCCCAGATTTGGTGCCAAGCCGCGCTGCAAAGCCGCTTGCCCCATAACCCTCAAAGCTATAGCACGAACCTATATATCCGGGGAGCGCCCTCATGAGCTGGCTAAGGCCAAATCAACGGGCTGAGATGATCCCTATAACTTGATCCCGATTATGCGGGCGGAAGGACGGAAGCCA
>CAZNXP010000085.1:0-7894 GCA_964576955.1 uncultured Algimonas sp. | reverse complement strand
TAGGGACCATGACATTTGGCCAGCAAAACACCGAATCAGACGCCCATGAACAGCTGGATTATGCGCTCTCGCGCGGCATTAATTTCATCGATGCCGCTGAAATGTACCCCGTACCGGGCCGCGCAGAGACACAGGGCCGCACGGAAAGCTATATTGGGAGTTGGGTAAAGGCGCGTAAAGCCCGCGACAAATATGTTTTGGCGACCAAAATCACGGGCCGCTCGGGCATGACATGGACGCGCGGCGGCAATGTGTCGATGACGCGCCATACACGCGCGCAGATTGATGAGGCGGTGGAGAAATCGCTCAAACGGCTCCAGACAGATTATATTGATCTTTATCAGCTGCATTGGCCTGACCGCGGCTTGCCGGCCTTCGGCTTTCACGCCTATCAAGATTATGATGCGGAAGACATGATCCCGCTTGAGGATATTTTGGAATCGCTGGGCCGCCATGTCGAAAAGGGCAATATTCGGCATATTGGCCTGTCTAATGAATCCTCATGGGGGACGATGCGTTTTCTAAACTTGGCCGAAAAACATGGCTGGCCCCGCATTGTGTCCAACCAATGCGTCTATTCTCTCATTGCCCGCAGATTTGACTATGACCGCGCCGAGATTGCCATGCGCGAAGATGTCGGCCTCTTGGCCTATTCGCCTCTCGCCATGGGGTGGCTGACGGGTAAATATGATGAGGGCGCCTGCCCTGCAGGGTCGCGCAAGGCACTCTTTCCAAACTTCCTTGGCCGATATGTCATGGCTGAAGAGGCGGCTATGGAGTGTAATGTGGCGGCGCGTGAGCTTGGCCTAACCCCAACGCAATTTGCGCTTAAATTTGTTGAATCGCGTGCCTTCGTCACCTCAAATATTTTCGGCGCGACTTCGCTTGCGCAGCTCAAAGAAAATATAGATGCGCATGAGATAAAATGGACCAAAGAGATGGAAACTGAGGCGCGGCGTCTCCATAAAAAATATCGCGCGCCCGTTAATTAAAACTCTGCCTGCTCGTGAAGTTATTCGCTGCCATATTCCTGCCTGAAAAAATCGCGGGCGATGTTACTCGCCAGCAAAAGGGCGTGTCCGGCGCGCGCTGGGTCAGCGCCGAGAGATTGCATATCACGCTCGGCTTTTTTGGCGAGGTTGACGCCGATCATGCGGAATTGCTCGACCAAGAAATTGCGACGCTGCGCATGGGCAGCTTTGAGCTCAACCTCGAAGGCGGCGGGCATTTCGGCAAAACTGAACCGCATTCGATTTGGGCAGGGGTGTCAGCCTCGGCGGAACTTATTCGCCTTAATCAACATTGCCGCCACGCCGCCCGCCGCGCGCAGGTGCAAATGGAAGCGCGTAAGTTTACGCCCCATGTGACAATGGCCTATATGAAACCGCGCTCACCGCTCGAGAGGATTGTCGCGTTTGAACAGCGATTGGCCGATTGGTCGACCCGGCCATTTCTGGTGGATCAATTTAGCCTCGTCTCCAGCCACCCCAAAAAACGCGGCCCAAATCTCTACCGCGAAGAAGCGGTTTTCCCGCTCTTGGGAGAGGGCGTGCCGACATAAACTTACTCGCTTGACCGGTTTCAGCGCCAAGGCTAAAGGCCCGCGACCTAATGACGTGCCCAGAAGGCGGAATTGGTAGACGCCGCAGGAAGTGTGTCGCTGCCTTACAAACAGCGATGCGGTCTTCTCGTAAAACATAGCTTTTTTCTTCCCTTGGTCATTCCATCGGGAAGACCCTTCCTGCGGGCACGTCCTGCTTTAAATCTTAGCCTTCCGCTGTTTCCAAGATGAGCAGCCAGCGTTTTCGCATATCTAAATCACAAACATCTTGCCTTCGCGCCGCCCTATGGCATTTTACTTGCTTAGTCCTTCTGACACCGCGTCGAGAGGGCAATATTTTGAGGCTTTTCAGATTAACACTGATCGGATGGCTTTGCGCTGGGTTGTCGGCTTGCGGCGGCGGAGGCAGCAGCAGCGGCAGCTCAGCGACGTCAGCCGCGCCGCCTTCAGCGCCGACCGTTACGTCCGTCTCGGTCTCGGGAAAACTCACTTATGACCGCGTTCCGCATACCCAAGACTCGACGCTGGACTATGCGAATACGGCCGCGCTTCCTATTCGCGGCGTTATCGTCGAAGCCGTTGATGCCGCCGAGCAAGTGATAGCCTCGGCGATGTCGGATGAAGACGGGGATTACCGCCTGAGCCTCGATGCAGACACAGATATTCGCCTGCGCGTGAAAGCGCAGCTCCTCTCGACCGCCGATGCGAGTTGGGATGTCAAAATCACCGATAATACCGACAATGATGCGCTTTATGCGCTGCAAGGCAGCCTCGCGAGCACGGGTAATCGCGCCGCGCAAACCCGCGATTTACATGCGGCCCATGGCTGGACAGGGCAATCTTATGGCGAGACGCGCTCCGCGGCCCCCTTCGCCATTCTCGATAATATTTATACGGCAATTCAGAGCTTTGCGGCGGTGGACCCCAATATCGACTTCCCCGAGCTGGAGGTTCATTGGAGTACGCGCAACCGCAGCGCATTTGGGAACCTATCCGACGGCAGTATTGGCAGCTCAGCCTATCACCGCGACGGGGACAGCGGGGCGATATTTATTCTGGGTCAGGAAAATGTCGATACGGATGAATATGACCAGCACATCATCATTCATGAGTGGGGGCATTATTTCGAACATCAAATGTCGCGCGCCGATACGATTGGCGGGCCGCATTCGTTAAGTGATCGTCTTGATCCGCGCGTGGCCTTTAGTGAGGGTTGGGGAAATGCTCTCTCCGCCATCATAACAGGTGATCCTATTTACCGCGATAGTTCGGGCCGGGCGCAGGGGACTGGGTTTACCTATGATGTGGAAGCAGAGGTGATAGACCAACCAGGCTGGTTTACTGAGGCCTCCATTGGGGCGATTGTCTATGAAGTTTTCAATCGAAGCTCTAATGGGGTCAATGATATCGCCTCGGGCCTTGCGCCGCTTTACACTGTCATGCGTAATGAGACTTACCGGACCTCGCCTGTCTTCACGACGATTTTTGCTTTTGCAGATGGCCTTCGCGACGAAGGGAGCCTGTCGTCCGGCGATGTTGACGCGCTCCTTGAAGCCCATTCTATATCGGGCGTTGGCGCGAATGGCAGCGGGGAGATAAATAATGGCGCCATCCAATCTGCGCTGCCTGTTTATAAAGAAGTTGGGCTTAATGGGGATGCCGTCCAATTTTGCTCCTTGGATGATGCGGGCATTTTCAATAAATTGGGCAATCGCGATTTTACATTTCTGACATTGCCTCAAGATATGGATGTGACCATTTCAGTGACCAAGGTCAGCGGCAGAGAGGACCGAGATCCAGATTTCAATATTTGGCAAGCAGGCGAGCTTCTCCATAGCGTGTCGACCGTCTCCGTGAATGAGGATAGTTTCCAAGGCCATCTAACCGCTGGGGACTACATCATCGAAGCCTTTGATAGTTTCAATGTCTCCGGGACCTTCGTCCAGCGCGGGGATAGTTGTTACGATTTAACCGTTGACGGGTAGCCGCTAAAAATCTGTTTCCCGCAATAAAATCCCTGCCGCCGAATTCCAAACGGCGCGAGCGGCGCTGCGCGGTTTGGCGTCAATTCTGACGACGCCGCGTTCTTCGCGTAATAGGGTCTCGCCCGATAGCTTGCCTGAGACTTTGAAGACAGGAATATCGGCTACGGCGCGGCCTTGCTCATCTTCTGTCACAGCAATCGTGCCGCCGCCAATGACGGTTAATACGGGCTCGGTGACATATATGTCCGCCGTTGGGGACAGCTCTGCGAGGCGGCCCTCACGTTTTGATTGACCGAATTGGTCACTAATAAAGACGAAGCCATTGCCGCGTTTCAGGCGGTCTGCCTGACGTTCGGAAGGCAGGGCAATAAGTTCGATGTCACTCGGATCTGAAACGCGTAAGAGGGCGGAAGGGACTTGGACCTGCGTGCCGATGGTGAGGCTATCGGGAATATCTGACACCACGCCATCATGAGGGGCGCGCAGCGTTAGGCGGTCCAGCTCTCTCGTGACGGAATTTAATGCTTCTCGTTTTTGATCTAATTCATCGCGTAAGAGATCGCCTTGTTGGCGGTCTTGCAAAGAGGCCGCGCGCTGCGCCCAGCGGGCTTGGGCGATTTCGAGTTCTAATTCGGCTATCTTTTTCGCATGATTTAGGGCGGAAGACTCCAAGCTGATTAAGATATCGCCTTTTTGCACCTCTTGGCCATTTTCCACCTGAATATTTTGCACTTGCGCACCAATGGGCGGGAAAAGCTGTGTGTCATTTGCGGGCCGTATAAGCGCCGGGGCACTCACGGTTGAGGGCCAAGGGAGGGCGAAAGCCATAAGGGCGAGTGTTGAAACAGCCAATGTTGCGCGGCCACGATTATGGGAGAGAATAGACATGCGTTGTTTCCACCAATGTTTTGTTTCACGCCAAATCGGCAAGGCGATGAACATAGCGATCTCAATGGTAAACAGCACAATTCCGATCGCCTTAGGGAAAATGTGATGAACAAGAATGGCAATCCCCAAAAAGAGGAAAAAGCGGTAGA
This sequence comes from uncultured Algimonas sp., assembly GCA_964576955.1. Lineage (GTDB taxonomy): Bacteria > Pseudomonadota > Alphaproteobacteria > Caulobacterales > Maricaulaceae > Litorimonas. The sequence goes on along the minus strand of CAZNXP010000085.1, from coordinate 3,311 downwards.
CCCAGGTCGACCAAGCGTAAGCCGTCATGCCAAGCATAGCTTTGCGCGAATGGTTTTCTGAGAGCGGTTCATTCAAACCGAATAGGATATTTCGCATCACCCAACGGCCGACTGCAAAGCCGCGTTTTTGCAAATTTTCGACCCCTAAAAGATCGCTAATTAAATAATATCCGTCGAAACGCATCCAAGGGTTTAAGTTGACAAACAGGCTCATGACCCAACTGGTTGTGGCGGCGAAAAAGGCAATGGACCTAAATATGCCGTCGGGCAAAAACGCCCAGAGGAAGAGCGATATGGCCGCAACGGAAAGTTCGACGATGATACCCGCGCCGTTAATCAGCGTGCGAGCGCGTTTGTCTTGCACCCGCCAGGCATCCGTTGTGTCCGTGTAAAGAATTGGGAACATAACCAAAAAGGCGAGGCCGATGACAGGTACGCGGGCGCCAAAATGCCGCGCGGCATAGGCGTGTCCCAATTCATGGAAGATTTTCAAAACAACAAGGGTCAACCCGTAAAAGGCAAAGCCTTGAGGTGTGAAGAAATATAAAAATGTTGAGAGGAAACTGTCCCACTGCCGCGCCGCAAAATACAGACCTATGAGGCCAATACAGGCAATAATTTTAAACAGAGATGGCCTTAGCCAATTGGAGACGATTGGGCTTGTCCGGTCCAAGAAGTTTTTTGGGTTCCAAAGCGGAATTCTGAAAAACAAATATTTATGGATGAGCTGCTCATGCCACGGCTTTCGCATCGCGGCTTCATGGGTCGCCAGGCGTTCTGTGTCTTGCGCTCCCTTTTGGTCTAGCAATTTTTCGGAGAGAAGAAATTCTGTCAGATGTTGCAATTCATCTTCTGTGAAACCCAACTCTGGTTCTGCTTGGTTGAGCCTTGCAATAAACACATCTGGGGGGATGGAGTTCCAATGAGAGAGGGCGGTAAAGGCGGCTTGCCCAAGGGTGTGAAACCGCCCGCGAATAGGGTCATGCAGCAACCATCTATTTAGAACATTGTCGCGTTCGAGGCGTAATTCTTGCCGTAGCTCAGGTAAGGGGGGCGCAGGCTCTGTCGCCGCAGGTTGCATGAGTTTAGAGTCCCGTCATTTGGCGCGCTAAGGTTAAAGGGCGTCTCACTAAAAAATAAGCAATTGGCGCTTTCTCGCCATATATTTTTGCCACGCCGCGGGCCCCAATTCTCGGGAGGTCATTTTCAGTGAGGGCCGCATGGGCATCAAAGGCCATGCCGCCTTCGGGCTTGGTCGAGGCTCGGTAGCTGGCCCGCACGAGTTTGGCTTCTAAGGGGGCAACAGGGTCCGTGTCTAAGAACATCCGCACGCGCGCGCCTTCACGTAAGGCTTCGCCGTGGGAGAGCGGGGCATGTACCCGCAAAAGCACGCGCGCGGGTTCCGCAATTCTAAGAATTGCCTCTCCATTGCTCACGGGCCGTCCCGTCAGCTCGGAGACATCCGAAAAAAGCGCTAAGCCGTCACGCGGCGCGCGCAGAACGGTCTTATCAAGGCGGTCTTGCGCATAATCGCGGCGTGCCGTCGCTAATTCGGCTTCCGCATCGGCCACAGCGAGCTCACGTTTGGCCTCTGCATCGACAAACGCGCGTAGCCCGGCCATACGCCGCCGCACTTCGGCGAGTTTTAGCTCCTTATTGGCCAGAATGAGCTCGTTTCGGAGCGTGACATCATCTAATAAAACGAGGGGATCACCCGCCTTAACTTGGGCATTGGGCGAGACTAAAATCTCTTTAATTACGCCGTCAAATTCAGGGGATAAAATGAACGGTCTATCCGCGACGACCTCTGCAGGGGCTAAAGTCGTCATTGGGATAGGAATGAGCCCAATCAGCCCGAGTGCGGCGATTGACCCGTAAAAAATACTACGTTTCCGCGGGGCCATGCGGGCGCGTTTAACGCCGCGCCGCGCCGCATGAACAAGGCCGTAAATTTCACCTAAACGGGCCATGATAGGCGTAGCTGTAGGGGCAGGGGGCTCAGAAAAGGTAAAAAGCAATCCGCCCGCATTTGGATTTGGCGCAAAGGGCGCGTAATGGGCATGAGAGAAGGGGTAAGTAATCAGGTCTTTTTCTCGCCGGGACTTAAATTGCCATTGAGATGCGCTATTAAGGTCCCCTTTCCTAAGGCGCGTTTTTAATTCATCTTTCAGCCATTGGCCAAAAGGCGTATGGCGTTCCATTTGTTCTTGGCCTGTGACAGCTAGGATTTTGATATTTTTCCCAGTGCGAGACACCCAGAAAATATGCCCGCAATTTAGCATGTCTCGCGGTTTATTGACGGCGAGGTGCTGTAAAGACAACGCATCTTTGGCGGCAATGGCTTCGCCTTCCAAGCGAATGAGCATTTCGAGCACATTTGGACGCGGCGGCTTAGCTGGCGGTGACGTGACTTGCTTTAATTTGACGGGTTCAACCATGACTATTTTGGTGCAAAAATAGCGACACCGCTCATGCCGGGGCGGCCTTTGTGCTTGCCACTCAGGCTTGCCGTAATTTCGATCGTTTGACTCACAGGATCGACCACCGCCGAGAGACGCTGAACCTTGGCGGAGATGGATTCGCCGGTTTCATCGACTTTGAAGGTGAATTTCGCGCCCTGTTTCACCCAACCGGCCCAATTAGACGGCGCGATGACCGAAACTTCTGTCGTTCCGGCGCGGTTTATTGAGTAGAGAGGCTGACCCGCTTGCGCGGTTTCATGCGCATCAATATGCCGAGCTGTTATGAATCCAGGAAATGGCGCAGACACAGTGCAATCTTTCATCGCGATTTCTAAGACAGAGACTTCGGCGGCGATTTGATCGCGCTCTGAACGCGCAATTGAAACATCAAGCGCGCCTGCGGCGCCCATTTGGAGTAATTCTGCTTGATTATCATGTTTCAATGATTGCGTGGCGTGGGCGGCTCGCTTTGATTTAAGCTCGGCCTGTTGTCGGTTGCAGTCAAATTCTGCAAGCGTGACGCCGCGTCCAATATATTGCCCTGATTTATAAGGGGCAGAGGTCAATCGGCCTGTCATGCCGGCTGCTATATCGGCTGATTGTCCCGCAACTAAAACGCCGCGGGCTGAAATAATTTCAGCCGTTATTTCTGTCGTTTCAATTGGGGCTCCTGTCGTCTCTAATGCTAAACTTGAAGTAGAGCTACTTAGCACAATTAGAGGAGAAATGGCCGTAAATATAAAAGAAGACATGATGGAACCTGCACGAGTGAATACATCTAATAATTGCATATCATGCGTTAAACTTACCTTAAAATACAATTGAAAGTTTTACTCAGAGTCAATATAA
>CAZNXP010000084.1:0-7897 GCA_964576955.1 uncultured Algimonas sp. | reverse complement strand
GGACATGGCGTAAGGGTCACAAAAACAAAAGATCTAAATAAAGCCATTAAAGAGGCTTTAGCTTATGATGGTCCGTCATTGGTTGAGATAATCTCCGATCCTGACCAGATTTAAGAATTGAAAAAGAGTAATTATGAAACCTGTTCGCGTCGCCCACTGGACCGACCTTGAAGACCGAAAACCCGCTGGGGCTTTGGTAGCCAATGTCGATCTCGTTATTATTCGCTATGAAGACAAAGTCTCAGTTCTCTATGGGCGGTGCCTGCATAGAGGCGCCTTGTTAGAAGATGGCCATGTGGATGGAAATAATCTGATTTGCGGAGTCCATAATTGGGACTTCCGTATCGACACAGGCGTGAGTGAATATGATAATAGTGAAGCGCTCAATAAATTTACATCTTGGATTGAAGACGGCGACGTCTTTGTCGATGAAGAGGAAGTTGCCGCTTGGCATGTCGGCAATCCGCAGCCTTATAACCGCGAGCAATATTTAGGGCAATATGCCGACCCCTCACATGGTCAATCCCCAGAGCCCTATACGGGCCTCATCCAATCCTATGCGCGCGACGGTCTGTCTAAAACGGGCCATCACGGGGTCAGCGATGCGATGGGTGTTCCGCTTGGGGAGCTTCCACGCTGGGAAGATATTCAATTCATCACCGCGCAATTGCACAAAGTGCCTCTATTGGATGATGAAGAGGTTTCAACGAAAACCGTCATCGGGCCAAGGGCGAAGAAACCGCTTGAACTCGATATTCCGATTTTTGTGTCCGACATGAGTTTTGGCGCCTTGTCTGCCTCTGCCAAAGTCGCTTTGGCTTTAGGCGCGGAAAACGCAGGCACAGGTATTTGTTCGGGCGAAGGCGGTATGCTTCCAGAAGAACAAGAGGCCAATAGCCGCTATTTTTACGAGCTCGCTTCAGCGCGTTTTGGCTTTTCCATGGATAAGCTTTCCAAGGTGCAAGCTTTTCATTTCAAAGGCGGGCAGGGTGCGAAAACTGGCACGGGCGGGCATTTGCCGGGCGAAAAGGTCAAAGGCAAAATCGCGAAAGTTCGCGGTCTGCCAGAAGGTAAAGCCGCGATTTCTCCAGCCCGTTTCCCAGAATGGACAACCACGGCGCAAATCAAAGCGTTTGCAGATGAGGTCCGCGAATTTACGGGTGGCATTCCAATTGGCTATAAGCTCTCAGCGCAGCATATTGAAAAAGATATCGACGCCGCTTTAGAGGTTGGCGTGGATTATATCATTTTAGACGGCCGCGGCGGAGGCACGGGCGCAGCGCCGATTATTTTCCGAGATAATATTTCTGTCCCGACCATTCCTGCTCTCGCGCGGGCGCGCAGACATCTCGACAAAACGGGAAATGGAGACGTCTCGCTTGTGATAACGGGCGGACTGCGGACACCAGCCGATTTTGCCAAGGCTTTGGCCTTAGGCGCGGACGCGATTGCGGTTTCCAATTCAGCGCTGCAAGCTATCGGCTGCCTGGGTATGCGGGCCTGCCATACGAATAATTGTCCCGTCGGTATCGCGACGCAAAAAGAACATCTTGTCGCGCGCCTCATTGCTGAAAAATCAGCGGAGCAGCTCACGCGCTTCTTTGACACCTCTGTGTCTTTGATGAAAATTCTCGCGCGGGCCTGCGGCCATGATGATTTTACAAAGTTTAATCCAGATGACCTTGTCACATGGAAGCGGGATATGGCTGATCTGTCCGGCGTAAATTTCGGCGGGGTTGGAGTTAAATAATGCTGCAAATCACGCAATATATCTCTTACGGTTTGGGGCTTTATGCTCTCATCGGATTGTTGTTCGGCCTCTATTTCATCACGCGGGGTCTTCGGGGTGAGGCCATTGCTGGGAAAGGAATAAGACTCCGTCTTATGATTTTGCCGGGCGCCTTATTGCTTTGGCCTTTTTTGCTGAAGGCGAAACGATGAAACGCGCGCACCGAAAAGCCCATAATGTTATTTGGCTCCTCCTGCCTTTTGCCTTTGCCGCCATTTTATGGACCGCAACACTGATTCATGGGAGCGCATTATGAGCCATGAATTTGTACCCGTTCAGTGGAACCATCAGAAATTTATTTATGACGTCGTTCTGCTCGCTGCGATTTTTATCTTTCTTGCCAGCTTTATCATATTTGGCTCGCGCAAGCCTGCGGCAGATGTGTCTATCCTCATGATCCGTGGGTTCGGCACTTGCGCCATTGTTTTATTACATATCATTCTAACTATTGGGCCATTGGCGCGGCTGTCTGATAGGTTCAAACCGCTTTTATATAATCGCCGCCATTTTGGCGTCATCACGGCACTCATTGCCTTAGTCCACGCGGGCTTTGCCTTGATGTGGTATCATGGGTTTGGTGTTGTTAATCCGATTGCTTCGGCGCTCGGCGGCTACGGAAATTACGGTGTTGCCATTGATTTTCCCTTTGAAAGCCTTGGGTTCATTGCACTGATTATTTTGCTCATTATGGCGGCGACGAGCCATGATTTTTGGCTGTCCCGATTAAGCCCGCCTGTTTGGAAGGGCCTGCATATGAGCGTCTATGTGGCTTATGCAGCTTTACTCGGGCATGTCGCGCTTGGCACCGCGCAATTTGACAAAGGCTCTGGTCTTCTCATCGCGCTTACGATTGGCGCAGTTTGGCTTTCTGTTTTGCATATCGCGGCCATGTTAAAAGGCCGTAGTTTAGACGTGACCTCAACGCAAAATGCGGATTGGATTAATGTTGGTAATCCCATGTCTATTCCGCTGAATAAGGCTGTGACGGTGACGCCTAAATCAGGCGAGCGCATCGCGGTTTTCAGACAAGAAAAAGGCATCTCCGCTATCGTCGCCATTTGCTCTCATCAGAACGGTCCGTTGGGCGAAGGCTGTATCAAGGATGGGTTAATTACCTGCCCATGGCATGGCTTTCAATTTGATCCGGAAACGGGGGAAGCGCCTGCGCCTTTTGAAGACCGCGTCCAAACTCATGAAGTCAGAATCGAAAACGGCGCGGTTTGGGTGAGGGCGACGCCAGACGAACTCGGCACCACGCGCATAGCTGTTCAGGTGACGTCATGAGCCAAGAAGATGATTTCTATGTCGGTTATGGCGCGATGCCAAAAAAGGACCGTAGGTTTTTATTAGCTGCCGTGCCGGCTGGATTGCTCGGTCTTGCAGGCGCAGGGGCATTCCTGGGACCCCGCGCGGGATCTAATGGCGGTGGGCGCTGGGAAACGGCGACGCCCGTAACATTGAGAGGGCGTATTGGCTTTCATCCTTATCCGACCCTTTGGGTGGAGGGTACTGGCCATGTGATTGCCGGTATCGGCAAGACAGGCGCAGATAGTTTTTGCAAAAAATTTGAAGGCCAAAATGTTGAAGTTACAGGCGTAAAAATTGTCCGCAATGGATGTTTTATGCTCGGTGTAGCAGACGGCGATATTACGCCCATTCAGCAAGCCATGCCCGCCATACCGCAGGCCAGTTTTGTTCAAGACGTTTCTATATTTGGCGAAGTTTTAGACGCTCAATGCTTTATGGGCATTATGAACCCGGGATATGGCCGTACTCACCGCGGCTGCGCTGCGCTCTGCATCAGAGGCGGACAACCCGTTTTCTTTTCCGTTGGTGTCCGCAAACAGGATCAAATCTTAGGCGCGCAAACCTGCGGCGGGAATGGCTATTTGCTCGCGAATGCGGCGGGCGAGAAAATCAATGCTGAAATAATAAATCAGGTCGCCGTCCCTGTGACGATTGATGCCAAGTTAGAGAAAATCGGCAATCTTCATCGGCTTATTTATAAGACGGGGAGCTTGAAGCGGCTCTCATGACGTTAAATTTGTTCTTGATATTTGGAGCCGCTTTTTTCGGCTTTGCGTTGGTCTCAAAACGCATTCAAGGCACAATTTTTACGGCGCCAATATTATTCACCCTAGGCGGCTTATTATTGTCGCGGGTTTTAATGGAAAGAACCGGTCTGACCTATACTGAAGGCGGACTGCATGTTCTTGCCGAGTTGACCCTAATCCTCGTCCTTGCGGCGGACGCCTCTCAGATATCTTTATCTGACCTGCGCAAGATGAAAGCGATTCCCATTCGGCTTTTGACGGTGGCTTTGCCGTTAATCATCATAATAGGCTCAATTGTGGGCTATCTTATTTTCCCCGGAATCGGATGGTATCAGGCTGCGGTTATCGCCGCTATTTTGGCTCCGACGGATGCCGCTTTGGGCGCCTCGCTCTTGGCAGATAAAACGATACCTCTGAAAATTCGCCAAGGCCTGAATGTTGAAAGCGGATTGAATGACGGCATTGCTTTGCCGGCAGTCGTTTTCTTCGCCTGCTTCCTGAATATCACCCATCAGTCAGGTGAGGTAAATTGGATACAATTTTTGAGTCTGCAATTAACAATGGGTCCGATTGCAGGCATTGCTGTGGGCTGGGTTGGCGGACATCTTATTGCCTATGCTGCGAAGAAAAATTGGATGACATCCGAGTTTCAAGGCGTAGCCGCAATCGCGCTCGCGGTTCTCGCCTTTGCCATCGCGGAAATTGTTCATGGGAACGGCTTTATCGCGGCCTTTGTCGCAGGGCTGACCTATGGCAATCTCCATGTGAGCTATTCCAAATTCCTGCATGAATTTACAGAGACGGAAAGTCAGTTCCTTGCCTATTTAACGTTCTTCTTGTTTGGCGCGCTTATTTTGCCGGAAGCGCTTCATCATATTACAGGACAGATTATCTTATATGCCTGCCTTAGCTTGACATTTGTCAGAATGCTGCCCGTCGCAATCTCAATGCTGGGAATGAAACTTGGTCTGGCGACGACGGCTTTCTTAGGATGGTTCGGGCCGCGAGGATTAGCCTCCCTCCTATTTGGTTTGCTTATCCTCGAAGATTTACAAGTGGAGCAAGCAGAATTTATCCAAACCGTTGTCGCGACCACTGTTCTTTTAAGTATTGTCCTGCACGGCATTACGGCTGCGCCGTTCAGTAAACGTTTAGGCCGGATGACGCATGACAATGACGCTCCAAGCCAAGCTGACGTCAAACCAATTTAACTGTATTTGAGACCCTTCATGACGAATTCAAAATCTACGCATGACCATGGCGTCATTCACGGTCATGAGCTTCTGCATAATAGCGCGACCAATAAATCTACGGCCTTTTCGCTTGAAGAACGTGAAAAATTTGGGCTGCGCGGCTTATTGCCGTTTAGCGTCAGCAATCAAGACACCCATCAAAAACGGGCCTTGGGTAATATGCGCCGCAAAGCCTATGACATCGAAAAATATATTTTCTTGAGCGGGCTCCAAGACCGGAATGAAAAACTCTTTTACCGTATGGTGATAGAAAATATCGAAGAAATCATGCCGCTAATTTACACGCCGACCGTGGGGCAAGCCTGTAAGGAATTTGCGCATATTTTTCGCCGCGCCCAAGGGTTCTACATCACGCCAGATGATAAGGGCGATATTCGCAAAATTCTGGGTAATTGGCACGAAGATGATGTGAAAGTCATCGTTGTCACCGATGGTCAGCGGATTTTGGGCCTCGGGGATTTGGGGGCAAATGGGATGGGAATTCCGATTGGAAAGCTTGCGCTCTATACGGCCTGCGCGGGTATCCATCCCCATCAATGCCTGCCTGTCATGCTCGATGTCGGGACCAATAATGAAGAGCTTTTAAATGACCCGCTTTATATGGGTTACCCGCATAAGCGCCTCGAAGGTCAGGATTATCTAGATTTGGTCGATGAATTTGTGTCGGCCTTACAGGATAAATACCCAGAGTCCTTGTTGCAGTTTGAGGACTTCCTGACGCCAAATGCCTATAAATTACTCGACACCTATAAAGATAAAATCCTGTGTTTTAATGATGATATTCAGGGCACCGCCGCCGTGGCGCTATCAGGAGTTCTCGCCTCAAACCGTGTCACAGGTCATAAATTTTCAGACCTGCGGATAATGTTCCTAGGTGCAGGCTCTGCTGCGACAGGTATTGGTGATTTATTGCTGGCAGCCTTTCTCGAGCAAGGTCTTAGTCATGATGAAGCCGTCAAACGACTTTGGTTTGTGGACCAACACGGCATCATTGTAAAAAGCCGGGATGATCTCATGAGCCATAATATTCCCTATGCGCATGATTATGAGCAGCTGAGTTTTGTCGACGCGATTAAAGCGATTAAGCCTCACATTCTGATTGGCGCAACGGGCGCGCCGGGAACCTTCACCCAAGAGGTGATTGAGACCATGTCAGCAATAAATGAGCGTCCCGCGATATTTGCGCTGTCCAACCCGACGTCACGCGCCGAATGCACGGCGGAGCAAGCCTATGAATGGAGCGGTGGCCGCGCGCTTTTCACAAGCGGTAGTCCTTTTGACGCCGTTGAAATGGGCGGCAAGACGCATCAACCAGGGCAGGGGAATAATGCTTATGTCTTCCCCGGTATTGGATTGGGCGCCATCGCTTGCCAAGCCAAACATATTAATGATGCCATGTTCTTAGCGGCTGCGGACGCCTTGGCGCATCAGGTCAGCCAAGCGAATTTAGATGCAGGTACGCTTTATCCGCCCCTGTCTGATATTCGGGAAGTTTCACTCAATATCGCTGTAGCTGTGGCCGAGAAAGCCTATGAGACAGGCCTCGCGGGGCTCAAGCGGCCCGCAGATTTGAAAGCGCATATTGAAAGCCTGATGTATCAGCCGGATTATTCGTAAGGCTGGGTTTTAGGATAAGGTCAAAAGCGTGGCGTTCCCGCCCGCGGCTGTCGTGTCTTTTGTCAGCGTGCGCTCATGACAAAATCTTTGCGGGTCTGATTGAGCGCTGAGAATGGGCAGGATAGCTCCCTCGCGGCGACATAGATATTCCGCGGTCGGCGCGCGGTAGGCACCATCCACCGCAACGCCGTCTATCTCGCCATTTATAGCGTCTTTGAAACTGTCCAAACTGACGAATTGAATGAGGTCTTTTACCTTGGTTTGTTCGAATACAGCCTCAGACAAGGTTTTGAGAGCATCGGTTTCGCTTGAGGCGATGACGGCATTTCCCATAGATAGGGCGAGGGCTAATTGACGCAAATTATCCTCGTGCTCGCCAAGACATAAGATGAGGCCGCGTGGATGCAAAGACAGCTTATTTATCTCGCCCGTTGGCCCCGGAAGGTCTTGGGTTTCTGACAGCTCAAATTGCGCCCAGAACGTCTCGTCATTTATCAGCGGTGAGAAAATAGATTTAATCGTTGCGCGCCGCGTTTCTGGCGGCATCTTCTCAGCCCAAATTTTTGAGGCAGATTTCGCGTTTTTAATCATCTGCTTTGCCGCGTCAGATGGTTCCGTCACCTCGAGGGAAAGCGGGGGCGCATCAGGTGCTGCGTTTTCGGTATTTGATCGCTGCGCTTTTTTAGACAGGCGAAGGAGGTAATGCGGACCGCCGGCTTTTGGTCCTGTGCCGGATAGGCCTTCGCCGCCAAATGGCTGCACGCCAACGACGGCGCCAATCTGATTGCGGTTCACATAGAGGTTCCCCACGCGCGCATTTTCGCTGACCCAGTCGACGCGGCTATCGAGACGGCTATGCAGACCCATGGTCAGGCCAAAACCGAGCGCATTGATATCGCGGAGCGTCTCGGCAAATTGGCTCCCCTTAAAGCGCAACACATGTAGCACTGGCCCAAAGACTTCTTTTTCAAGGTCAAAAATTTTCTCAATCTCGAAAGCGATAGGCGTTATAAAATGACCTGCTTCATTGCTTTGTGCAGGTTTAGATTCGCCGATGACTTTAAACTCTGATCTTTTGGCTTCGATATAAGCGGCGATATTTTGCTTCGCTAAGTCATCAATAACGGGGCCAACATCTGTCTCTAGGTCAGAGGGGTCACTTACGCTTAATTCCTGCATTGCGC
>CAZNXP010000083.1:0-7927 GCA_964576955.1 uncultured Algimonas sp. | reverse complement strand
ATTGCGCGCGGTGATGTAAACGCGATCAACTACTTCGTGGCACAGGAATATGTGAAAGCCTTTGGCGAGCTTGCGAAAAGCCCGAACCAAAAGACAGTCATTGTCCCTGCGGAGCTCTCGGGTCTTGCCGCGACAGTCGGCGGCGTAACCGCCTTGCTCGATGGTGAGAAGAAAAAGAAATAAGGAGAAAGTTCATGGAATCTGATACCAATGTAATCTTGGCATTTTTAGAATCTATGAATGCCACGAAATGGGGCCTTATCGGCATTGGCCTCGTCGGATTAGAGCTGATCACAGGCACAACTTACATCCTGTGGCCAGCTGCGGCGGCCTTCATTTTGGCGGTTTGGGTGTTTGTCTTGCCTCTGTCTTGGGAGTTGCAATTCCTCTTATTTGCTGTGTTGTCTATCGTTTTGCTTTTTCTTGGGCATTTCTATCTTCGCCCTCTGATGAAGTCGGATGAGCCGTCTGATACGAATAATCCTGTTCGCACTATGGTCGGCCGCCGCGTTGTGGCATTTTCTGATTTTGATAATGGCGAGGGCCGCGTCACAGTCGGAGATACGCAGTGGAAAGCCAGCTCAGACGCAGAAAATCTGAAAACAGGCGACAAGCTTGTGATTACCTCTGTTGTCGGCGCGACGCTCATTGTCGAACCTGCGGTGAAAGCATAGAGCGTGAGCCTGACAGTCCAAAGTTTCGGCTCTCGCCAATCTTTTGAGTTGATACGCGATGAGGTCGTGATTGGCGGGCTCGCTTATGAATCAGATGTGCGAAGTCCGATTGGCAATGTGGCTTTCGCTTCGGGAAATTTGCATGTTCACGGCATAGACGCGCAAATAAAGTCCAAACATGCCTCGAACGGAGATTTGGAGTATGATATTATCAAATCTAGCAAAGATATTGGCGGGCTTGAATTTGACCGCCGGGGTAATGGAAAGCTAAAATTGAACCGTATCGATAGAGGTACGGATTATTTCGAAATTAAGCCCCGCGGCTTGACGAGCTTTTGGTTTCTGGTCGAATATGATGATAACCCTGTTCTCGAATTGAAACCGACAGAGAAATTTAGGCGAGACGCTCTGCATTATCGGGTCAATAATCGTTCACGCAAACTGCCTGAACGCGTCTTAGATGAACTCAGCATCTATATCGTATTTGCCGCCAATGTTTATAATGCCAAGATGAAAGGCATTACGACAGGCCGCTGGCCGGGGTAGGTCAGATCAAGGATTTGCGGGGGCAATCGCAAGTCCGTCGCCTTGAGACCCCGCGGATAGGCGCCCGATAAGCTCTCCAGTTTCAAAATCAATTTCCGCGATTTTATTAATGCCGGTCTCCGCAGCATAGAGGCGGCTTCCGTCTTCCGAAAATAAGAGGGTGACTTGTCCGGATTCTCGTCCACCGCTTATTTTGATTGTGCGTTCAACGAGCCTTGTGCCTACATTTATGACGCTAATCGACCCGTCTAAAAGGTTTGATGTGACCATATGTTTTCCATCTGGCGAGACAATAATGCGAAGCGGAAAGGCGCCAACCGCAATTTCTGCGAGGGGGTTGAGGCTCGTAGCGTCATAGACGATAACTTTATTCTCGCCGCGCACAGACGCCCAAGCTTCTGTTCCATCTTTGGTGACGGCGATGCCTTCAACCTCTTTTCCAGCTGGAACGGATTTCACTTTCTTCGTTGTTAAATCAATCCGGCTGATGGTTCCGGATTGCAGATTGGCCGTGAACGCGATGTTTTCATCTGGGCTGAGTGCAATCATATGAGTGCCATTTTGTCCGGTTGGAATAGAACCGACGGTCCAATCAAAACTTGGGCACGAGTCCGCTCCAGATTTTGAAAAATCATGATTGGGCGACAAAATAACAATAGAATTTCCGCCTTCTGTCGTCGCGACGAACCCTCCATTTTTAAGGGCAATAATGCCGTGCGGATTTAGATTTTTACCCAAGTCTATTGTCGTCTCAATAGATTTGTGGGCGATATTGAACATATCAATGGCGGCGCTACCGTAATTTACGACGGCGGCGAATTGACCATTTATGGCGATTTCATGCGGCGCCTTCGCGCTCACGGGACGGCGCGAAACTTCTCGCCCTGTTTCAAGATTTATAAAGCTAATGGAATCATCGCCCTTATTGCCGACTAATAAATATTCAGGATGAGCGGGAGGCAGAGTGCAGGCTATAGCTGGCACGGCATAGAGACTGGCTAATATGATAAGTCCAGTGGTCGCGAGAGATTTCATCTTATAGTCCTTTCCCCGGAATGCCTTTGCGCGCGAGCTCGTCCGCTTTTTCATTGCCGATGTCGCCTGCGTGACCTTTAACCCATTTCCATTGAATATCGCGCTTCGAATTTAGCGCGTCCAGCTCTTGCCAGAGGTCTTTATTGATAACGGGTTTCTTGTCAGATTTTTTCCAGTCGCGTTTTTTCCAGCCGTGAATCCATTCCGTGATTCCTTTTAATAAATATGTGGAATCCGTGAAAAGGACGATAGGGCCTGAAAATCCGGGTTTAATTGCTTCTAAGGCTCTAATGGCGGCCATCAATTCCATACGGTTATTGGTCGTCGATTTTTCGCCGCCATAGAGCTCTTTTTGCCGTTTGCCGTGATACATGACAGCGCCCCAGCCGCCAGGACCGGGGTTTCCAGAACAGGCCCCATCCGTGTAGATAACAAGTGCGCCGTCTAAAGCGCCTGGCTTGAGTGTGTTGTCCTTCGCTCTGCGCGGCATTACTTATCCATCAAAAGGCGAGGTAGGCGGAAGATGACTTTCTCTTTGGTGACTTCGACTTCTTGGCAGCTAACCTCATAACGAGAGCGCAGAGCTGCAAGAACCCCATCCGTCAAATATTCTGGGGCCGAAGCGCCTGCCGATAATCCAATCGTTCGAGCAGCGTCCACCGCATCCCAATCAATGGAGCCCGCTGATGAGATTAAGGCCGCATCATTTGCGCCGGCTTTCGCGCCAACTTCAACAAGCCGTTTTGAGTTTGAGGAGGTGTTGGAGCCAATCACCAGCAATAAATCACAGCGCTCCGCTATGGCTTTCACCGCTAATTGACGATTGGTTGTAGCGTAACAAATATCCTCTTTATAGGGCAGGGCGATATCTGGGAAGCGGGTTTGCAGCGCCGCGATAATGTCTTTCGTATCATCGACGGAAAGTGTGGTTTGCGTCACAAGAGCGAGTTTTTTCGGGTCTGCCGGTTTGAAGTTGTGCACGTCTTCTAACGTCTCAATCAGCGTCATTTGACCTTCTGGTAATTGCCCCATTGTTCCGACGACTTCTGGATGGCCGTCATGTCCGATAAGAAGTATGTGCAGGCCTTCTTTTGCATGGCGTTCGGCCTCGACATGAACCTTGGAGACAAGCGGGCAGGTCGCGTCCAGATAGGTCATCTCTCTGGCTTGCGCAGCTTTTGGTACGGCTTTGGGAACGCCATGCGCAGAAAAGACCACAGGCCTGTCATCCGGGCATTCTGATAACTCTTCAACAAAGATAGCGCCGAGACCTTTTAACCGCTCGACGACATGTCGGTTGTGAACAATTTCATGGCGTACATAAACGGGCGCGCCAAATTTCTCGATTGATTGCTCCACAATTTGGATAGCGCGGTCAACGCCCGCGCAAAAGCCGCGCGGGGCCGCCAAAAGCACAGTTTTCTGTTTACGGATGGTTTTCCCATCGGAATGTGCAGCTAATGTCGCAGACATGAGGACTCCTTCATAATCCGTGCATTGCAGCGAGGGACGGATTTGATTACAGCGCTACCTATAGCATTAGGTCACGTCCCGCGATAGAGGTCGTGATGTGTCAAAACATGACCAGATTGGGATTTTTCCATGTCGATGAAAACTACGCTTATAGGCGCCGTCACTCTTTCATTACTCGCTTTGGCGGGATGTAGGTCTACGCAGGAAATTCTGGCGATTGGTGAGGCGGGAGAAGCTAATCCCGGACCTTGCCCCCGGGCTTTTGCAATATTTGATGCGTCCCGCATGGTTCAAATAGCGGGCGACGGTGCTGAAAGCTTCAGAAATGTTGGATTCACAGGTGAAATTGATAATGTGCGGTCGCTTTGCCGATATTTTGCAGATCGTCCAATTCTCGCGGATTTATCGATGGATTTCTCACTTGGCCGTGGTCCCGCCGCCGCAGGGGATACTTTTACCTATAATTACTTTGTCGCGGCAACACGTAAAAATCTTGAGGTCATGGCAAAGGAAGTTTATCCGCTCACGGTTACATTTCCCGAAGGTCAAGACCGCGTCCGTGTGACCGAGAAAATCAGTGAAATTCGTATCCCTCGCGCCAATGACACAACATCGGGCGAGAACTTTGAGATTGTTGTTGGCTTTGTTGTAACGCCAGAACAACGGGCCTTTAACGCGGATGGAAAACGGTTCCGCGTCTCGGCTGGTAAACGGTAAAACTCCATGCCCTCCATTTTATCACGCTTGGACGCCGCTGCGCGTGCAGCTTTTGAGTCGCTCGGCTTTCCCGGGAATATTGCGGCTGTGCGCGAATCAGATCGCGGTGATGCGCCTTATCAATGTAACGGAGCGATGGCTGCGGCTGGCATTGCGAAGAAACGCGGCGAAAAAGTCAATCCGCGCGACATAGCGGCGCAAGCCGTCGAGATTATGAAAGCGGACCCGGCTATGGGTCAGCTAGATATCGCAGGTCCGGGCTTCATCAATATTACGCCAGCTGACGAGCTTCTAACCACGCGCGCTGAGCAGCTGTTAGAAAATCCAGCGGATGGCCTGAGTGTCGAGACGCCAAAAACGATTATCGTTGATTATGGCGGAGCGAATGTCGCCAAGCCTATGCATGTCGGCCATTTGCGCTCCGCTGTTATTGGCGAAGCGATTAAGCGGATTTTGCGCGCACAAGGCCATGAGGTGATTGGCGATGTGCATATGGGGGATTGGGGCCTGCAAATGGGTCATCTGATTTCAGAGCTAGCCGAAGAACAGCCGAGCTTACCTTATTTCGACAAGGCCCATGAGGGAGACTACCCGTCTGAGCCACCTGTCACCATGAATGACCTTGCGCGGCTTTATCCGCAAGCTTCGAATAAAGCGAAAGCGGACGAAGCCCGTATGGATGTCTCCCGCATTGCGACGGCAGAGCTGCAAGCCGGTCGCCGGGGTTATCGGGCGTTGCTCGACCATTTTATCGATGTGTCCGTTGCCGCGTTGAAAGTGGGTTATGGCAATCTGGGCGTCGAATTTGATCTCTGGAAAGGCGAGGCCTGTGTCGACCCGCTCATTCCCGGCATGATTGATGAGCTAAAAGCGGCTGGCATCACCGAAGAAGATGATGGGGCCTTGATTATCAATGTTGATGAAAAATGGGATCCGGAAACTCGTAAGGGCACGCCGCCTGTTATGCTCCTCGCGAGTTCGGGGGCTGTGCTTTACCATACGACTGACCTCGCAACCTTGGTTGACCGTAAGTCTGAGAATAACCCTGACTCGATCATTTATGTCGTGGACCAACGCCAAGCGCTGCATTTTGAGCAAGTCTTTCGCGCTGCCGCTAAGGCGGGTTGGTATGAGCGGGCTCAGATGTACCATGCTGGCTTTGGGACAATGAACGGTAAAGACGGTACGCCTTTTAAGACTCGTGAAGGCGGTGTATTGCGCCTCGAAGATCTCATGGAGATTATGAATGATGCCGCGCGGGAGCGATTGGATGCTTCCGGCATTGGCGCGGATTTCGACGTCGAAGAACGCAATGAGATTGCGCGAAAGATTGGCCTCGCGGCGTTGAAATTTGCTGATTTGCGAAATCAACGCATGACGAATTACATTTTTGATCCGGAACGGTTCACGGCTTTTGAAGGTAAGACGGGGCCTTATCTTTTATATGCGGTTGTTCGGATTAAATCGATTTTGCGTAAAGCCGCGGATATGAATGTGGCGTCTGGCGCGATTGCCGTGGAAGCTGAAACAGAAAAAGAGCTTGTTCTATCGCTTGATGCCTATGCACGCGCCATTGAGCTGGCGGCAGATAAATATGCGCCGCATATTTTATGCGAACATGTTTACCGCGTTGCGCAGAGTTTCTCGCGGTTTTACGCGGAATGTCCAATTTTGGCGGATAATGTGCCAGCAGAGGTGAAAGCCTCTCGCCTTAGCTTAGCGAAAGCGGCTTTGGCGCAATTAGAACATGGCCTCGACATACTCGCCATAGAAGCACCAGACCGTATGTAAGCTTGCGTTTATCGGGCGACAGACGTTTGCTGTTGGAAAGCTTGCTGCACCATTTGCTGTTGTTGACGTACAGGCGGTTGTTGTACAGCAGGTTGCTGCGCGGGCGCTGGTGCTGCGGGTTGAGCTGGCGCGGCTTGGCGCGGAGCTGACGCAGGTGCTTGTTTTGCTGGAGCCGCATTTGTTTCTTTTAGCAAAAGAGCGGACGGCGTTTTCCCGCCAACAGAACGTAATCCAGATGTCGCCTCTAAACATTGCGCATACATGTCGAGAATCGCCTGCATGTTGTTTTCACCCCAAACACCGACGCCCTTTAGTTTAGAGACAAGTTCGAATGCGATTTCTTCTTTGGACTTACCTGACATGTGTTCACACCTTTGAGTAATTTCGTTTCAAGGCAAAGTAACACACAGGTCTTAAGGATTTGGTTGCAAAGCTGAGATTGACTCTTGGGCAGACTCCGCGCATTTGAACCTATCCCTGCCAAATGGGAGAGAGCGGCCAATAATGCCGCCACCGAAGGCGCAACCGCCCCGGAAACGCTCAGGTCAACGGACCGTTTGGCAGTTAAAACGCTGGAAAGCGGGTGATCTGGTTTGACGCCCCGCCGACGGAGTAAACCCCCGCACTTCATGTGAAGTGCTCGGATCAATCTCTCAGGCCCAATGGACAGCTGGTGGCGACGGATGCGGTTTTGGCCGCAATGCGCCTATGACTGATTTACTAAAAACAGCGCTTCACGCTCGGCACGTCGACCTTGGCGCAAAAATGGTGCCTTTCGCGGGCTATGATATGCCTGTGCAATATCCGCTCGGCGTGCTCAAAGAACATCTTCATACACGCGAGAAAGCGGGCCTATTTGATGTGTCCCATATGGGTCAGGTCTTCCTAGTTCCAAAGAATAAGAAATTTGCAACGGCGGCCAAAGCGCTCGAAAAGCTTGTCCCAGCTGATATTCAATCGCTAGAGCCGGGGCAGCAGCGCTACTCTCAATTCCTCAATGAAAAGGGCGGGATTTTAGACGATCTCATGATTTCGCGCCTTGCGATGAAAGGCTATGAGCATGTGCTATATCTGGTCGTCAATGCGGGCTGTAAGATTGCGGATTACGCTCATTTGGAAGCCCATATGCCCAAAAGCGTTGAAGTTCAGGTCAAGGACGACACGCTCTCTTTAATTGCCCTGCAAGGCCCGCGCGCGGCAGCTGTTCTCGGCACGCTCGCGCCAGATGTTCACGACCTCGTCTTTATGACCCATACGGATTTGGAGCTACAAGGCGAGATGGACACGCCTATTTGGGCCCATGTTTCGCGCTCTGGTTATACGGGCGAAGACGGATATGAAATTTCAGCTAAACATGAAGATATGGTCCGTTTAGTGGATGAGCTTCTGACCTATGATGATGTCGAGCCGATTGGCCTTGGCGCGCGCGATAGTCTGCGCCTCGAAGCGGGGCTCTGCCTTTATGGTCATGATATAGATACAAGCGTGTCTCCGATTGAAGCAGGCCTGTTTTGGTCCGTTCAAAAACATCGCCGCAGCGCCGATGCGGGCTATTTGGGCGCAGCGCGAGTTGCCGCTGATATTGCCGATAAATCGACGAAACGCCTTGTTGGGATTCAGCCTGAAGGCCGCGCGCCTGCGCGGGAGCACACCGAAGTCCAAGACCTTGACGGCAACACGATTGGCGAGAT
>CAZNXP010000082.1:0-7952 GCA_964576955.1 uncultured Algimonas sp. | reverse complement strand
TGAAGCTTTGCGCCAGACCAATGGCCTGCCATAAGCGCCCTATGAAACATTATATTTATGCGGCTTTAATTTTGACAGCCTGTGCGGAGGCGCAATCCCCATCCCCACAAGCCAATGCACCAGAGGTTTTCCCAACCGAAATTTCGGCGGAGCTGTCGGGGCGCTTCACCCAGCTCGCCTTAGATTGCGTGCAACAGGAATTTCCGAATAAAATCTCCCGCACAACAAATGATGCAGAGAGTATCGGTCGGCCCAAAGATCTCTTTCCCGTCTTTTATGGCTGTTTTGATTGGCATAGCGCCGTTCACGGTCATTGGTTACTTGTGCGGCAACTTCGAGTTGGCCCGCAAGACGCGGGGTGGCGCGCGGAAGCCATTGCCAAATTAGACGCAAATATCACGCCCGAAAATGTTGCAGGCGAGCTAGAAAATTTCCGCCGCTCTGAGCGCGGCTCATGGGAACGGCCCTATGGTTGGGCGTGGGTGTTACAGCTCACGGCGGAACTCCGCGAATATGGTGACCCAAATGCGAAACGCTGGCTCACCGCATTGGAACCGCTAGAAGCCGATATTGTAAAAGCGACAAAAGACTGGCTCCCCAAACTCGCCTATCCCATCCGTCTGGGAACCCATAATCAAAGCGCCTTTGCTTTTACCTTAATGTGGGATTGGGCTGAGATTGCGGGTGATAAAGAGTTTGCCGCGCTACTGAAATCCAAATCCCTAGATTTCCACGCAAAGGATGTGGATTGCCCCCTCACCTATGAGCCTTCAGGTGAAGATTTCCTCTCCCCTTGCCTCATGGAAGCCGACCTCATGCGCCGCATGATGAGCCCAACAGAATATGAGGCTTGGCTAAGTACATTCTTGCCAAATATTCCGAAGGACGGCTCAGCGGATTGGCTCGGCCCCGCGATTGTAAAAGATGCCAGCGACGGAAAGCTCGTGCATTTGGACGGCGTTAATTCCTCTCGCGCGTGGAACCTTTACAATATAGCGCGCGCCTTGCCCGAAGGCGACCCCCGCCGCGCCAGCCTCATTGCCGCCGCAGATATACATAAAGACACGGGAGTGGCAGCCGTTTCGAATGAGCATTATTCAGGCAGTCATTGGCTTGCCAGTTTCGCGACATATCTCATGACAGACCGTGGTTGGTCTGAATAAAATATGACGCTCCTAAAGACGACGTTCAAATTCTCGCTTCCAGAGACTGAGGCCCAATGGCACGTCGTCGTGCATGAGATCCTTAAATCCCCGCATCGCCAGCGATTTGTTATCACGCGCGACGGGCAATTAGTTTTTGACGAAACCTATGAATTCGAGGCGGGCGGCCTTAAAGGATCACGCGCCATCTCCCTGCCAGACTTTAATCTGGACATGGAATTTGGCGCTGTCTCACTCAGGAAATATGCTTTAATCGTTCGGCGCGGCGACGCCCTTCTCTGGCGAAGTTCCGACAAGCCCTTTCGGGAAGGCGGTAAACTCGACACATTCTTAGCCAAAATGGAGGCGCTCGAAGACAAAGAGATCACGCCCGAAAAACAAGCCATGTTGGAGCGGCAGAAAAAGCTACGCCCGTCTATCTTCATTGATATTTGCTTTGGCGTTCTGTTTTTCTTTGTCGCGCGGGAATTTGGACTTGTCACCGCGGCTCTAACAGGCGCGGCGGCCACAATTGTTCTCGTCGCGCTTCAGCCGTTTACGAAGCATGACTTACTTGGCGGCTTTGCTGTTTTTGGTGTTGTGATGTCGCTCATTAGCGCGGGTATCGCTTGGGGCTTTCAGGACGACCTCGCGATTAAACTTCGCGGCACCTTCATGGCCTGTATCGCCGCTGGCTTTGCGCTTTATGACGGTTTTATTTTGAAAGGCGGATATTTGGGAAAGCGGATGGCCATGTATATGGAAGGTCTTGGTCAAATAAATCCAAAGCGAGCAAGTCTCGCACTCGCAGGAGCAACCTTATTGCTCATGGCGATCGATACACCTCTCGCCTTTATCCTGACGACCGATCAATGGATTTGGTATAATGCTTTTTTCGATAATATTATCGCAATTCCCATTATTATCGGGGCGATGCTACTGGCGCGTGAGAAACATGTGAAGCCCACAAGGAAGAGCTGAGATGACCGACCCCTTTGCCCATAAAAAAGAGACAGCGGCTGCGTGGTTTAAATCTCTACGCGATCAGATTTGCGCAGAATTTGAGGCCTTAGAACGCGAAGCGTCTGCAGATTTATACGCAGGCGAAGCAGGACGATTTGTTTTCGAAGATTGGCAGCGCGCCGTTGAAAATGGAGGCGGCGGTACGGGCGGTATGCTGCGCGGGCGTTTATTCGAAAAATGCGGCGTCCATATTAGCATCGTCAAAGGCGAATTTGACGCCGAAATGGCGGCGCGTGTCCCCGGCGCAGATAAAGACCCCCGCTTTTGGGCTGCAGGTATTTCCCTCATTGCACACATGGTCAATCCGCGTATACCGGCGGTGCATATGAATACGCGCTATATCGTGACGACCCAAGACTGGTTTGGCGGCGGCGGAGACCTCACTCCGACCCAAGCCGTGGACCGCACGCAAGACAGTCCCGACGCCATCGCCTTTCACGCCGGTATGAAAGCCGCTTGCGACGCGCATGATGTCGCCGATTACGATAAATATAAAGACTGGTGCGATGAATATTTCCATTTGAAACATCGCGACGAGCCGCGCGGGATTGGCGGTATATTTTATGACCGCCATAATAGTGGTGATTGGGATGCTGATTTCGCGTTCACACAAGATGTGGGCCGTCATTTCATCAAAACTTACGCCGAGATTGTTCGCCGCCGCATGCATGAGCCATGGACGGAAGCGGAGCGCGAAGAACAGCTCATCACGCGCGGGCGCTATGTCGAATTTAACCTGCTCTGGGACCGCGGCACGACATTTGGCCTAAAAACAGGCGGTAATGTCAAAACGATATTGAGCAGCATGCCGCCCGTCGTGAAATGGCCGTGACGCCCGCTAAACCCAAAATCCTCCTTTTCGACCTTGGCGGGGTTATTGTGCCTTGGGTTGGGCTTGGGGCCCTCGCTGAATTGAACAACATCACCCGCGCCGAAGTTGCCGAGCGGTTTAATGCGAGCGCAGTGTTTAGCGCCTTTGAGCGCGGCAAAGCCAGTGAAGCCGAATTCCTGACGGAACTGCGGCGTGTGTTTACCCTACCCGATACCGATATAGCGGCGCTCTGGAATAGCTGGGTACACCCGCCTTATCCTGGCACATTGGAAGCTTTATCGGACCTCAAGACACGTTTCACCATAGCCTGTCTCTCAAATACGAACTCGCTGCATTGGGCACATCTCAACGCAGTGTTTAATTTAGAGGATACATTTCATTTCGCCTTTGCCTCCCATGAAATCCAAGAGGTCAAACCTGATGCGGCGAGCTATTTAAAGCCCATAAAAACAATGCATTGTGCCGTAGAAGATATTTGGTTCTTTGATGACACCCTCGCAAATATTGACGGCGCGCGGGCGGTTGGCCTGACCGCCTTTCATGTAGACCGCGAGGTCGGCGTCGGGCCACTATTGCAGGAATTGAGCCTCATTGCTTAAGTCAAATTTGGCAAAATTCGAGACTTATGATATGCAAAATTCATGAAAACATATCGTTTCGCCCTACTCGCTCTCGGATTGACAGCTTTTGCAGGACACGCTCAAGCGCAGTTAATTGTGCTCGGCAAAGGCGATGCTGCACAATGTTACGATTATGCGATAACTGGAAATAAAGGGTCTCGCACGGCCCTTGAAACCTGCTCCGACGCCCTCGACAATGTGATTTCAAAGAAAGACCGCGCCGCCACCTATGTGAATCGCGGCCTGCTATATATGCGTAAAGGTGACCAAGAAGACGCCATGACGGATTATACCTCCGCCATCGAAATCAATCCTAATCTAACGCAAGCCTATGTTAATCAAGGCGCGTCCTTCATACGGCTAAAGAAATTCGATGCGGCTATTGAGGCGCTGAACACAGCTCTAGAGGATAAGGAAAGTCCAACACGCGCTGCCGCGCTCTATAACCGGGCCATCGCTCTCGATTCGAAAGGAGATTATAAGGGGGCGTATTACGACCTAAAAGCGGCCTTAGCCATCCAACCGGATTGGACGCCAGCCCTGAATCTGATTTCCCGCTATGAAGTCAGGCCAGCTGGTTAATTCCGCCTAACGGCTACCTGATTACCCCATTTGTGCCTGAACCGCACAAACTTATTGTCCTATTCATTGATATACGCCTCAAAGATGCTTATGTCGGCAGTTAGTAATTCCGGAACCCCGACTCATGAAAAAAATCCAGCCGACATATGATTATGATGATCTCATCATTAGTGGTGAGAAATCGCTTTTTGGGCCTGGTAACGCCAAATTACCGTTACCCCCCATGCTTATGTTGGACCGAATTCTGAATATGGATGAAACGAGCGGGGCTTATGGTAAAGGCGAAGTAGTCGCACAGCTCGACATTAATCCAGACCTCTGGTTTTTTGACTGTCACTTCAAGGGAGACCCAGTCATGCCGGGCTGCCTCGGGCTGGATGCTATGTGGCAGCTCGTCGGGTTTTGGCTCGGCTGGTCTGGCGGTCAAGGCCGCGGACGCGCGCTCGGCGTTGGCGAAGTCAAATTCACGGGTCAGGTCACGCCCGATATCAAAAAAGTTCGCTATGAAATTGACATCAAGCGGGCCATTCGCAGAAAACTAGTCCTCGGCATAGCCGATGGCCGTATGTATGCGGATGACGAATTAATCTATCAAGCTAAAGACCTTCGAGTTGGCTTGTTTATCCCCCCCACTGAAACTCCAGAACAGGGTTCATAATTATGCGGCGAGTTGTTGTAACCGGTCTCGGAATTGTCTCTTGCATCGGGAATGATGCAGATACAGTTGCAGCCAATTTAAAAGCTGGCAATTCTGGTATTGATACAGATGAAAAAATGGTGGAACTCGGCTTTCGCAGCCAAATTTCAGGTCGTCCTGATTGCGACTACAAAGAGGTCATTTCGAAACGCTCCTACCGCTTTATGGGGGATGCGGCAGGCTGGGCCGCTGTCGCCATGCAAAATGCGATTGAAGATGCCGGCTTAAGCGATGAGCAAGTGTCTCATCCGCGAACAGGCATTATTGCAGGATCCGGCGGGCCGTCGTCTCTGGAAATTGTCCGCGCGGCAGACATCACCCGCAAAAATAACAGCCCGAAACGCATTGGGCCTTTTGCTGTCCCCAAAGCTATGTCTTCAACCGTCTCGGCTACGCTTGCGACCCATTTTAAAATTCAAGGCGTGAACTATTCAATCACTTCAGCCTGTACGACGTCTTTGCATTGTATCGGGTCTGCGGTTGAGCAAATCCAATGGGGTAAGCAAGATATCGTATTTGCGGGCGGCGGTGAAGAATTAGAATGGTCCATGTCCTCTCTCTTTGACGCCATGGGCGCGATGAGCAGCAAATATAATGACACGCCGAAACAGGCCAGCCGCGCATTTGATCAAGACCGCGACGGATTTGTTATTGCGGGCGGAGCCGGCATGCTTGTCCTTGAAGATTATGAACATGCAAAAGCCCGCGGCGCAAAAATCTATGCGGAAGTTATCGGCTATGCCGCCACCTCCGATGGATATGATATGGTTGCGCCGTCCGGTGAAGGCGCGGAGCGAGCCATGCGCCTAGCGTTGGAAACGGCTGGATTAGAGACGGTAGATTACATCAACCCCCATGCAACCAGCACACCTGTCGGCGATATCGCAGAAACCAATGCGATTGAACGCGTCTTTGGCCTAGACGGGCCCTATGTCTCGGCCACGAAATGCCTGACGGGTCACAGCCTCGGCGCAGCAGGCGTACAAGAATCGATCTATACGCTCTTGATGATGGACCGCGGCTTTGTTGCCCCTTCAATCAATGTCTCAACACGGGATGCAGAAATCCCAGCGATTAATATCGCAACAGAGGCCGTGGAAACCGAAGTCAAAACGGCCATGTCAAATAGCTTCGGCTTTGGCGGCACAAATGGCAGCGTGATTTTCAGTAAAGTCTAGCCTAGAATACCTGTCTGCCCAAATTGGGCAGCCAAATGACCCAGCGTGAAGTGAGAGAAAACACATGGCAGATCAATCATTCCCAACTGGCACTCTGATGGCCGGAAAACGCGGGCTCATCATGGGCGTTGCGAACAAAAACTCTATCGCTTGGGCCATTTCCCAACAACTTGCCGCGCAGGGCGCAGAGCTGGCCTTCACCTATCAAGGCGACAAACTCCTTCGCCGGGTGAAACCTTTGGCAGAAAGCGTCATGCCCAAAGGGTCGAACGGGCTACCCATACTCCTCGATTGTGACGTCACAAATGACCAACAAATGGAATCAGCCTTTCATACGCTCAAAGAAGAATGGGGCGAAATAGACTTTCTTGTTCACGCCATTGCTTTTGCTGGCAAGGATCAGCTAGCGGGCTCATTCGTGGAACAAACAACGCGCGATGGTTTTAAATCTGCGCTCGATATCTCCGCTTATAGCTTCGTCGATGCCTCCCGCCGCGCCAGCCAAATGATGAAAGACGGCGGGTCAATCATTACCCTCACCTATCTTGGCTCCGAACGCGTTGTGCCGAATTACAATGTCATGGGCGTCGCAAAAGCAGCCCTAGAAGCCTGTACACGCTATATCGCAGCCGACCTCGGACCGCGTGGCATTCGTGTTAATGCTATCTCCGCTGGACCAATTAAAACGCTCGCGGCAGCAGGAATTGGGTCGGGACGCCATATGTTCCGCTTCAACAAAGCCGCCAGCGCGCTGCAAGATAATACGGACCCAAAAGGGGTTGCTGGCGCAGCACTTTATCTGCTCTCAGACCTTGGCCTGTCCTGTACGGGCGAGACGCACCATGTTGACGGCGGCTTCCACGCCATCGGCATGCCGCAAGAAGCGCCGCTACGCGAAAGCCTTGCTGACTAGACTAGCAAAATTATTTGCCCAATAAAAAAGCTCGGCCAAAAGACCGAACTTCTAAATTAATGATGAGTTTTGTTACGCTGTTAGCGCCTTCAGTAAATCATCCTGCGCCTTATCGGCCTCTGCTAATCGCTCTTCCCAATCGAGCGTTTCCAGTGCCAATTGCTGCTGCAAAGTTTGACCTTGTGCATAAGCCTCACCAGTTTGGGTCACAATTCCATTAAGTAAATCAATGTCCACAATCATTGTGCTTACGCGGCCATTATCGAGCAAAGCTCGGATTTTGAGACCAAGCGTTTCCTCTCCGGCTGGACGCGAGACATCTATAAAATCAGACCCCTTCGACCAATTGATCCAAGCCGGCAGAGACGACCCATCCGCCAATGTGACATCCCAGTTGCGAACATTGACATCGCTAAACGCGGCAATGCTCGAGCTAAGTAAGACATTGAGATTATGATCATAGGATATGGCCTCAACAACCATATAGGCATGCCCATCTCCCATAGCTGGAACATGCGTAGCAACCATACCGCCTCGGAAGCCACGATCTCCAAACATACGGCCATACTCATCACGGGCATCTAATGCACGTTCATGGAAATAGCGCTGCAAGTCGATCGGTTGATCTTCGAGGAATTCATATGGGTCGACCTCATTTAAAATTCCGAGATCCATGCCAAGTTCAGAGGTATCATTTGGAATAATAAAGCCGTCCTCATTTACTTGAAGCGTCAGTTCAACCTGATCTGTACCACCCTCTCCATCTGTCACAGTGACAGTGAAAACAAAGGGTTCAGTCTGTGGTGTTGTCAGCGTTCCAGAAATCACGCCCGTCGCCGGATCAATAGATAATCCAGGCGGCAGATCTTCGGCGCTATAGGTCAACACATCGCCGTCGGGGTCTTGCGTAACCGCACCGACATCAATGGAGACATCTTCGCCGACAACAGGCGCTATCGCTGGCA
>CAZNXP010000081.1:0-8003 GCA_964576955.1 uncultured Algimonas sp. | reverse complement strand
GGACGTATTTGCCATGTGTTATTCTTTCATCTTCTATCAATGCAAAAAGCCCGCGGCGCTTGCGCGGGGCTCGATAATTCTTGGGGGCGTATAAGGAGCGAGTCGCAGGCCGTCAATAGGGCGTTTAAGGGCACTACAGTCGTCGCAAATCAAAGCCTACTTATTTTTAAAATGAGGTTTGCGCTTTTCTATAAAGGCCGCCATGCCTTCTTTTTGATCATGGGTGGAGAACATGCTTTGGAAAAGGCGGCGTTCATAGCGAATGCCTTGAGCCAGGTTCATCTCAAAACCCGCCTCAATGGTTTCTTTCGTCATCATGGCGATGGGATGGGATTGGCCTGCGATTTTCGCGGCGGCTTCTTTGGCCGTCTCCATGAGCTTGTCCAGCGGCACAATGCGAGAGACAAGCCCTGCGCGTTCGGCTTCTTCTGCGTCCATCATGCGGCCCGTCAGGCACAGGTCCATGGCTTTGGCTTTACCGACAGCGCGTAACATGCGCTGCGTGCCGCCCATACCCGGCATAACGCCCAGATTAATCTCAGGCTGGCCAAATTTGGCATTATCCGCCGCAATAATGAAGTCGCACATCATGGCCACTTCGCATCCGCCGCCGAGCGCATAGCCGGCGACAGCGGCGATAATGGGTTTGCGGAACCGTTCCGTTGCCATGTGGTGCTCTTCAAAGCGGTCATTCTTATAGAGCCCGAGATAGGCATCTTCGGCCATGTCCTTGATATCTGCGCCGGCCGCGAAAGCTTTTTCATTGCCTGTGAGGATAACGCAGCCCACCTCATCATCGGCTTCTAGCTTACGATAGGCATCGGAGAGTTCGGTCATCATCTCGAGGTTAAGGGCATTTAGCGCCTTTGGGCGGTCAAATTGGATGATCGCCACAGCGCCGTCACGAGTCAGGTCAATATTATCATAGGCCATTGTGGGGTACTCTTTCTCTCAAAATTCTGTCGGCCCGCATAGCGTAGAGGCGAGGTGAGTGCAATCGGGTGTATTGGCCAGCAAGTATATCTCATATTACGGTTTGCCTTGCAGGTCTTTCTTTCGAATGTCAGTTATAGCCTATGTTAAAAGCTTGGCATGATTTACGGGAAGTATTTGAGGTAGAGGACGGGTCTTTACCTGGTCTTTGTGAGATTCTCTTTGAAGACGATGAAGCCGTTTCAATGGCCTTTGAATATTTGCGATCGATATCTAAGCCCATAAGTTCTGAATTTATACTATATAACCTGCGTTTGGAGACGGATGTTCCTTTAATTTCTACAAAAAATCCGGCGAAACTTGTTGCGACAGGTGAAACGGAGCCTTTTAACGTGATGCTTTATGGTGCCCTATCAGCGGAGAAATCAGACTTTCCAGAGTTAGGTGTTTTCGTTTATCCAAAGGAATTACAATTTTATTTTTATCCGGGACCACATTGGTCACAAGATTCGCTAAGAAGATTGTTTGAAATTATGGCGACTATAGCAAAGGAATATGAGGCTAAAGCAATTAGGTCTTTATTGCATGATACTCAGTATTTCTCAGATTTTTGGACGCTGTTTGAAAAGCATTACAAACAGGTTTTGGCTTCGATATAAAACAGTAAAACGATTTCATCTGAATAATTTACCCCTGACACGCCCCGCAGAAAAATGAACTGCGCCCGCTTTGGACGATGCGCTTAATCGGCGCATCGCAATTTTTACAGGGCTCACCCTCGCGGCCGTAAACGTCAAAACTATGTTGGAAATAGCCGAGCTTGCCGTCCGTATTGGAAAAGTCGCGCAGAGAGCTCCCGCCCGCTTCAATAGCGGCGTGCAGTACATCTTTAATATGGCCCGCGAGCTCGTCTGTCTCTGCGACCTTTAATCGTCCTGCGGCGCGGCGCGGGGAGATGCCCGTTCGAAACAAAGCTTCGCAGACATATATATTGCCCAGTCCTGCCACGACGCGTTGGTCGAGCAAGGCGGATTTGATTTTGGATTTTTTGCCTTTTAGCGCTGCGCGTAAGACGGGGCCGTTAAATTCATTTCCCAAAGGCTCTGGCCCAATATGGTCGAGGCGGTAGGGCTCTCCTGCGCCGATGAGCTCCATAAAACCGAAACGGCGCGGGTCGTTAAAGGTAATGACCGCGCCATTTTCCATCTCAAAGATAACATGATGATGTTTGGGATTGGCGGCATGTTCATGGGTAAAGTTCGATAAGGCGGGATTGCCCTCAATGATAAATCGTCCGCTCATGCCGAGATGCATAAAGAGCTGCTCACCCGAAGACAGCTCGGCTTGGAGAAATTTTGCGCGGCGCGAGAGACGCTCAAGCCGCTGGCCTTGGATGCGCTCAATGAAACCCTCTGCAAAGGGAAAGCGTAGGTCAGGGCGGTTGAGCGTGACTTTGGCAAAGCGCACGCCTTCCATAACGGGGGCGAGCCCCCGCCGAACGGTTTCTACTTCGGGGAGTTCAGGAATTAAGCTTTGCCTGTGCTGACAGCGACCATGGCGGCGCGCAGGGTTCTGTCTCCGATCTTAAATCCGGATTGCATGACCGTGGCGACATTGCCCTTATCCTCATCAGACGGGATATTGGCGACAGCTTGATGGACATTGGGATCAAATTTTGACCCTATTCCTGGTACCGCCGTCACGCCGTGACGGGCGAGGACGGCCATGAGATTTTTCTCGGTCAGCTCAATGCCTTCGACAAGGTTCTTCGCATTTTCGCCAAGCTCGGATTTATCCGTGCCTTCGAGTGTTTGCAGCGCGCGGGACAGATTGTCATGGACGGAAAGAATATCATTGGCGAAACGCTCAATGCCGAAAATGCGTGCGGCGGTGACTTCCTTCTCGGAGCGGCGTTTGACATTTTCTGCATCCGCCATTGCGCGCAGGGCTTGGTCTTTTAGGGTTGCCAGCTCTAGCTCTAGCTCTTCAATACGCGCGCCTGCGACGGCTACTGCATCGAGGTCTTCTTCGCCCGCGTCGCCATCATCTTCTTTGGCTTCGGCTTTTTCCGCCTTTGCGGCAGCCTTTAAAATATCATCCGCAGCGGCATTGACGGCGGCGCGGCGCTTTTGCGCGGATTTCTCAGAATCAATCTCCTTGATGAGATCGTCCCATTCATCCGTTTGGGGCTCCGTCGGGGCGTCCTTTTTACCGGCCATGTTTTGTCTCCAATGTTGCCTAGCGGTTCAGCAGGCGTCCTAATAATTGCGCTGTATAATCCATCATCGGAATGACGCGCGCGTAATTCAACCGTGTTGGACCAATCACGCCCAACGCTCCTAATATATTCGACTGCCTATCGCGGTAAGGCGCGATGACGACAGACGAGCCCGACAGGGAAAACAGCGGGTTCTCCGAGCCGATAAAAATCTTCACACCATCTGCATGTTCGGCGCGGTCGAGAAGGTCGATAAGCTCTTCCTTACGTTCCAAATCATCAAACAGTTGACGGATGCGCTCCACATCGGTTCGGGCTTCTAAATTGTCAAGTAAGTGTGACTGTCCGCGCACAATCAAACTGCGTCTTGTTTTGTCTTCAGGTGTCGACCATTGCGCGAGGCCTTGCTCAATCAAGGCGGCCGCGGCGGCATCGATTTGGGCTTCTCCCGCTGCAATTTCCGCCAAGACCTCTTCGCGCGTCTCAGACAGGCGGCGGCCCTTTAGCCGCGCGGAGAGGAAATTGCCCGCCCGTTCTAAGCTTCCCGGTAATATGCCAGCAGGCCGCGCCATAATCCGGTTCTCGACCGCGCCGTCTTCATGGACCAGCACGACGAGGGCTTGGTCACCGTCAAGATTGACAAATTCAACATGGCGCAAGGCGCGCTCCGCTGTGCCGGATTGCGGCGCAAGGACAAGGCCAGCGCCGCCCGCAAGGCCTGCCATCATGGCGGAAGCTTGCTGCATAAGGGCCAGCGGGTCCGCGCCGGCGGCGGTCAATTTGCTCTCTAATTGGTTTTGCTCCCTTTGTCCCAAATCGCCGATTTCTAAAAGCCCGTCGACAAAGAGGCGAAGTCCGATTTGTGTTGGCAGGCGGCCTGCGCTGACATGGGGGCTGGTGAGCAGTCCGTAACGGGACAGCTCGGCCATGACAGAGCGTATGGTTGCCGGCGAGAGTGAGCGGCCTTCGGAGAGGGCCAATGTTTTTGAGCCAATGGGCTGCCCCGTTTCCAAATAGCCTTCGACGATATCGCGGAAGATATCGCGGGACCGCATATCAAGGTCCGAAAGGGTGAATGAAGGGGCGATAGACATATGGTCTATATTTGTAGGTAAGGGGAGGGGTTTTCAATCCCTGCCAACATAAATGAGGATATAAATGCGGGCATAAAAAAGGCGCGCCACTCTGTCTGGAAGCGGCACGCCTTCACAATCATTATAAAGTGGTGCTTAGAGGAATTTTTTGGCCATGCCAGCTAATCCGCCAATGCCGCCAACAGAATCGAGAAGTGATCCGCCGCTGCTGGATTTATCAACCATTTGCGGTACGGCGTCTTTGAGTGTGTCCAGCAAGGAGCCTTCATCTGTTCCAAGCTCAGCCGCTGCATTTGCGACCTTTTCGGCACCTAGAACTTCTTTGAGCTGTTCTGCTGAAATGGCTTTATTTTCGCCGTCACCCAACCAAGAGTCTGCGACATCGCCGAGGCCTTTTTCTTTCAGGCCGCCTACAAGGCTGCCAATGTCCATTTTATCGCCGCCGCCAAGCAAGCTGTCCATGACGCCGCCAACGAGAGCATTATTGCCGCCTAATTTCTTAGCGACCATGCCAAGAGCAAGTTTTTTCAAATCCATGATTGTAACTTTCATTTCGGGTGAGGCAGGTGTTCGGCCCCAAGTAATTAACCCGTGCCCACTATATAGGGAGGCTTTGCTGAACGTAAACCCAATAGAGGCCACCAATTAAAGGTAGCGTTTAAAAACTCATAAATTTATTGTAATATAAGGGCCTAATCCGTCTAATATTGGGGTAGAACGCCGCCATAGACCCCGAAAAGGATAAGCCCCATCGCTAAAGCCGTTAAAAAACCGATTAAAGAGACAGATCTCTATGCGCCAGTAAAAGCGCATTTTGCGGCGCAGGGCTATGAGGTCAAAGGCGAGGTCGGGGCAGCTGATATGGTGGCGGTGCTGCCATCTGCGGACCCGCGCGCTAAAGGCGCGCCTGAGCCGATTATCATAGAGCTGAAAACGGGATTTACTCTCTCCCTGTTTCATCAAGCGATAAACCGCCAATCCATGACAGATCAGGTCTATATCGCGGTCCCGCGCAAATCGGGCAAAGCGGCCATGACCGCCATCCGCCGCAATAAAATGCTCTGCCGCCGATTAGGGATTGGCTTGATAACGGTTCGCCTATCGGACGGGGCCGTTGTTGTGCATTGCGAGCCTGCGCCCTTTACGCCGCGCAAAATCAAGGCGCGTAAAACCAAACTCCTCGCCGAATTTGAAAGCCGCCACGGCGACCCAAATAAGGGCGGTATGACCTCGGTTGGCATGATGACCTCTTACCGCCAAGGCGCGCTGCGCTGCGCCAAAGTTCTCTATGATGAGGGGGCGTGTAAAGCCTCTTACGTGGCGAAGATGGCCGGGTTTGAAAAAGCCCGAAACTGTATGGCGGCCAATCACTATGGCTGGTTCGAAAAAGTGGATAGGGGCGTTTACGGCCTCACGCGCGAAGGGGCCAAGGCCTTAGAAAACCACGCAGACGAGGTCGCCTCTATGATGTGATCCCCTGACCCCATTTGAATAATCGGGGAGTATCAAGCCGGCGCGCCTTAACATTTATATTTTTGCGGTCACGGCAATGGCGGCGCGGCAGCCTGTTTTTATGAAGGCTGACAAGCCGAGGTAGAAAGGGGCGTCTTGCGCGCCGCCTTCAATGGCGGTGTCGCGGTGGTGTAGCTCATCTTCGCGAAATTCGCGAAATGTCGCGGCGAGCTCGGGCTCTTCATCTTGGCAGGCTTCGGCCTGCTGCGCGTAATGTTCTTCAATCACGGTTTCCACGGCTTCGGTACAGGCATGGGCGGCTTTTTCCCCCATGAGGGCCGTGACCACGCCGAGGCCGTAACCTGCGACATTCCAAATCGGGGTCATCGCTGTTGGGCGGACGCCGCGCTCGACCAAGAGCTTATCAAAAGCGTCGAGATGTTTCTGCTCTTCAGCTTCCATTTCGGCGAGGGTTTCGGCCATGTGTTTTGTCGCGCTTTGGCGGCGAAAGACGGCTTGCTGCCCGCGGTAAATCGCAACCGCGCCATATTCACCCGCATGATCAATGCGGAGCATTTCGGCTATTTTCGGGTTCGTCTTTTTCATTTCGTCTTAGATGTAGCTATCCACATCCCCCCAATCAAGGAGAGCAGAGCATTCCATCCTGCCATGGATAGTCCGAGGAAATGCCAGACGGCTTCTGAACAAGCGGGCGGCTTGACGGGTTCATTAAGGAAGCCAAGTGGATCATTTGGATCGATGTCAGGCATATGGGCCGCCCCTGCCGCACAGCCTTTAGGGCCTTCGAGCACGCCAAATTCGACGCCGACATGCCACGCCGCGAGCGTGAAACTCACGAGCAGCGCGAGCACAGCCGCCCAGCGTAAAATCTCTGCCCCCTTAATCCCAAGCGCGCGCAAAATGAGCCAGAGCGCAGCGACGCCGAGGACCGCTTTATGGGCATGGCGCTGCCAATAGCACATGGTGCAGGGCAGGTAACCGAAGCCATATTGGAAAATCCACGCGCCGATCAGCAGCCCGCCGGATAAGCCTAGAGCGGCCCAAGGTGCGGCGCGGCGACTTTGTAAGCGTTTCAAAAACATGAGCCGTCTTTAGGGCGTGCTCTTAGGGCTGTCACCTCAAATGAATGTAACATGAGCGCGGCCCGCCGCGAATTACTTTTGACTCGACCTAAAAGGATTAATTTGTTAACGATAAGTCAAGGCGCCTAATATAAATACTTAGGCTGAATGGGACAGACATCCGACATAGAAATAAGGTCTTCGGATCATTTTGGCGCGCGCTTGCGGGCCCGGCGTGAAAGCTATGGCTTATCGCTTTTTGATGTTTCTGAAATGACCAATATTAAATCCTCTTATCTCGCCGCGATTGAGGCGCTAGATGAGGCCGCTTTGCCCGCCATTGGCTATACGATTGGCTATGTGCGCAGTTACGCCAAAGCGCTGGGCATGGACGGGGCCATGGCTGTGAAAGATTATAAGGCGGCCACAGCGCTGACCAAAATGAAATTACGCGATGCGCCGCATGTTGTGTTGCGCCGCCAGCTGCGCCTACCGCGCGGGTCTATTTCAGCGATTACTGTTGCCAGTGCCGCGCTCGGCATCGGCCTTTGGTACGGCGCGCAATCTGAGGCCATCGCAACGCCAACGCCTGTCGTTGATATCGCCCCGCAATATACCGCCGCAGAACCCGCGGCGCCGCTGATGCAGCCGGGTCTCTTTACCTTGCGCACCACCGCGCCAAGCTGGATTGAAATTCGTAATGTCCAAGGCGAGGTTGAGGTGAGCCGCATTTTCGTCAAAGGCGAAACGTGGCAAGGCCCAACGGCGGCGGGTTATTCCGTCTCTGTTCGGGATGCGGGCGCGGTTGAGCTTTACGACGGGTCTGAGCTTATCGGTGCCTTAGGCGTAAACGGAGAGCCCGTCACCGGACTGACACTCGCCCGCGAATTACCCAGTGACGAGCGGCCATAAGCCCCCATCTGAGATAGCCGTAATAACGGCTTCATTCTGCCACATCTCCGCGCTATAGCCCTCTCATGAGCGGTTCGCATACAGACATAAATTCCATTCGCCCGTGGCGCACGATAGAGCGGCGCGCGTCTCGCAAGATTAGGGTCGGCAATATCGAGGTCGGCGGCGATGCGCCCATCGCGGTGCAGAGCATGACCAATACGCTGACCCATGACGTTGAGGCGACCGTCGCCCAAGTCCTCGCCCTGCAAGAGGCGGGCGCAGATATTGTCCGCGTCTCCGTCCCTGACCCCGATAGCTCTGCGGCTCTGC